>JBHEKO010000396.1:0-7715 GCA_041859475.1 Candidatus Hydrogenedentales bacterium | reverse complement strand
TCGGCTTGTAGCGTATCCGTCAGACGGGCGCGATAGTCGTTGTGCACGACGTCCATGAGCGCGGGGTCGCTCAACCAACCGGCAATCGTATGCATGCGCCCGTTGGCCTGAAGCAGCCGGTTCATCATATCGGGAGTGGGTTTGGAGTTGTTGTTGCAGATGACGCCGATGCTGTTGCTTGCGTTGTAGCCCGAGACGAAATAGCGCAGGTAGTCGAAATCGGCGTAGTTGCCTTCGCGGCCTTCGCCGCGCAGCACGAAATCGACATACGCGTCCGCCTGCGGCAAGTAACAGAACCCGTTGCCAAGCGCCGCAGTCGAGTGCCATTCGAGGATGCCGTTTTCGCCCAACAACGCCCGCGTACGGCGCGCCAACGCGTACAACGCCGGGGCGCTTTCCGTGTATTGCCCGTCGAAGTAAAGCCCGTCGGGCTTGTGTTCGGTCATCACTTTCGTTATCGCGTCCATGAACAGGTCGATATTAACCCCGTCGGGCCAACCCGGCGGGAACCCGGTTTGATCGAAGTGGTCGAAACTGTTCATCGCCTTCGACTCGATGGGCGTCCCCTTCAAGAAATAGTAGGGGCTGGTGTAGACGATAAAGCGCGTGCCGTGGTCGTGCATGGTTTTCCGCGCGCGCGCAAACTCTACCGCGCCGAGTCGCGGCTCGAACGCAAGGTTCCAATCTTTCCACAGCATCACTTCGGCTTGAAGCAATACGGTGTTGCCTTCCTTCGACCACGCGATCAGATCCTCGTCTGCCGGGTAGCCCAGCTTGTTCGACCAATGCCACACGACGTTGTCGGTGATGGAGCGTTTCCAGTCGTAGGGTTTCGGAGGGCATATGCCGATCCACAGTACGCCGTCCGCGGGAATCACGATGCGCGTGGACGTCGATTCGTGGAGGCTGTTGCCAAGGTCGAGGGCGGGGTCCGACACGAACAAGCCGTAGCCACCCCACTCGTCGAGAATTAGGCAATTCGATTTGTAGGGGGCATAAAACCCAATGTCGATCATCCGCGTGAGCTCAAGCGTCACCGGTTCGTGCGCGTGAAACATGAACAGCGAATCGCCGTTCGCGCGCAGGTCCAACTTGGGCGCGTCGAATTTGGCAAAGGCCAACCCAGGACCCGTATGCGACAACACCTGGGACGCCGTGACGCCATCAATGTGCACCCGGACGATTTCGCGCTCGTGGCCAATTCGCTGACGAAACACGCCGTTGCCGGTTGCGTCGAGCGTGAAGTCCGCGCCTGTGGTAACGACATGAAGTCCATTGGAGGTAACCGTCGCGCTTTCGACGACCATTCCCCGCTGCGGATCGGGGAATAATCCAGGGTCCATCAGTTCTTGAAACGTGGGCGCGGCGGCATACGCGGCTCCAGCCGCCGCTAAGCACATGAACAGAAACGCATAACGCAACGCGCGAGCTTTGCTGAACACGCGAGAACTCCTTAACCGTCTGAACGCACCCATTTCACAAACTCCCCCAATTGGCCGGAAACGTGTATATCTCTTGCAGGCATCATATCCGAACGGGCCAGGTTGATGCGTACCTATGGATGCTTCGCATCAGCGAATGGTGTAGCTGTAGATGGAAGCGCGCTTGAGTACGAAGCGCAGTCGCACATCCCGGTCCGTGGGCAGGCCCGCGTGGTCGCGCCAGCGCACCTCGTGTTTGAGCGAATCCGACTTCGCGTCGATGCACTCGGCGGCGGTGTACCCATTCAAGACCTCGCCGCTGCCATTGAGCACTTCCACCGCAACCTCCCCCTTGGACGCGTCGGCGTTGAGAAGCAACTTCGTTCCAGGCGGCGTGAACGGCGCGGTTTCAATCATCCCGTCCGCTTCCGCATCGAGCGACACGAAACGATCCAACGGCCAGGAAGCGCGTGCGATGGTCACGCGCTTCGTTGGCGTGGGCACGCCGTGCGTCGCATTGATGGCCGTGTAGTAAATCCACATCTCGTCGCCGACGACGACGGGCGTATTCGCGACGCCGAGGATGCAGCCCGCGTCGTAAGCGTGCGGCCCATTTGGAATCACCGGCGAGCGATCCTCGCACCGTTCCCACGCACGCCCGTCACGGCTGTGCACGAGTTGCGCGTCGATGGGCCCGTCTTGCCGGCTCTGTTCGGGGCCCGTCTCTTTCGGTTCGCCCCTATAGCGAAAGTGCGTGACGAAGCCCAGAAACTGGCCGCCGTACGGAAAAGCAGTCATGTTGTAGAAGTGAGAACAAATCCCTCCTTCCGCTTTCGTTTGCGCGTCGTCGGTCTCGTCGGGAGCCATGACCAAGACGGGCTCGCTCCACGTTTGCAGGTCTTTGCTCGTGGAGAGATACACGAGACGGCGGCTGTGCCCGCGATATTCGTGCGACTTCTTGTGGAATGCCAAGTACTCACCGGTCCACGGGTCTTTGGCGAGCGTGCACGTATCCCCTCCGTCCAACACAGGACCCTTGGCGTCGGCAATCCAGCGAATACCGTCAGCGGAAGTCGCAATCGCGTAGCCGCGCTTGTCGCCGAACTTGTCCCGCCCAAGCAGGGTGTAGCGCTTCTCCGGATCTGCGGCGGTATCGTACACAACACTTGGGCTATGCCAATCGAAGATAATATTGGTGTGCGTATCGCCCGCAAACGAGAATAGCCCCAGATCGGGCCTTGTCCACTTCACGCCATCGATTGACGTCGCGTAGAGCACGTAGTTTTTTGCTTGGTCGCCCAGTTTTGGGTCGCGCACCTTGCCCGCCAGCGATGTCCCCGCGCTCATATACCACATGCGAAATCCGCCGTTCTCCGTATCGGGCATGACGGACCCATACACGTAGACACGGTTCCCTTCCCACAGCTTTTCCGGAAGAAGCACCGGCTCGGATAGCTTCGTGCAGGCATGCGCGCGGCGCACAACGCCCTCTTTGCGTGCAACGAGGGCATCGTCTACGAAAAGCTGCGGCACGCCGATCTCCGGAGCGTGGATAGCGGCCATCCCGAATAGCAAAACGATCTGTATCGAGTGAAACATCCGTGCGATCCTCGTCTTGCTCGTGAGAATCCGCTACTCGCGAGCACATTGGGAATTACTACTCAATCGGTTTGTGTCGAGCGGAAACCCACTTCGCCAAAGGACTACTTCATGACCGATTCTCCTGAATCGGCGTCCAAAATGACCGTACTCCACGGCTTCAAGTCCACGCCAACCTGCTTTCCATTGCGCAACGAAAGCTCCCGTCTTCCTCCGGTCTCCGTATGCAGCCAAAGGATCGTCGAGTCCGCGTGAAGCACGTCGTTCTTTTCATTGTAGATGTGCGCAGCACCTTGCCGGTAGATTTCACGCAACAGAGACGGGTTCTTGAGAGGCAAGGCCGAATACCACACTGTTGTTCCTCCCACCGGCTTGCGGGCCAACGCCACCTCGCGAGATCCTCCGTAGTAACCGAGCACTTCAGCCTCGCCGTCAACGACCTGGAAGGTCGGCATTGTCCACGCGTCTTGGATTGTGGTGTCGATACGCATTTCGGGAAATCCCGAGGCGATGCTGTTTTCGCGAATGAGTAATTGCGGCGGCAAATTGACCGTAGACTTCGCAATCTTGATATCCGTGACTTCGCTCACGCGATCCGCATTGAGCGACTTTCCGTCCGTATACCCCGGCGCATACACCCAAACGACTGTGCGGCCAGGTGTCACGATATTCTTTTTGATAAATGCAACGTGCTCGTCCGTCAGATAAGGCGTGAAGCCGAACACAATCACGCGGTAATGGGTTAAATCCAATCGAGGCAGATCGTCCAAGTATGCCGTGTCGAAAATAGCTCCACTCTTGTATGAATCCGCAACCGTTCGATTGATCGCTTCGAATGAAAGAGTCTCCGTTCGGTCCCAGTGGGCGGATTGATTGTAGCCGCCGAGATACATGGGAGCGAGATAATAGAAACAGCTTGTGTCGTATACCAGCAGCACGTCGGCTACGGAATTTCGGGGCCGGTCGAGCAGGCTGCGGTAGACCCGCAATTCCTCGCCGGCTTCGCGCATAAGGCCGGGATGGTCCCACCAGCCGCCGGCCCCATTGCCGCCTGCCGGGCCGAAATCGAACCACCACATCCCGGCTCCCTGCGTGAAGCAGTGGGCATTGTCCCTGCGCATCGTGGCGATGGAATCTTCCACATTGGCGGGGGCAAAGGGGGCAGGTCTCTTGAAATGGTCGCCGTACAGCGTGGGATGGTCGTTTTCGCTGATCCATAACTTTCCGTGGGCCTGAATACTGGTCATCAGGCATCGAAAGTGTCCTGTTCCTCCGAGAAAGCGAGCGTCGAACTCGTAGGAGAACGGCGATGACAGAAAATCCACGTCGGGCGATTCCAAAACGCGCATCGCTTCGAGATGACCACCGGCTGCCTGATGCGTCAGGTGAAGAAAGTAGGCGTGGAACAATCCCACGAGAATTGGACGCGGCCAGGTCTCTTTCGCAATACGGCTAAAAGAGAGAGGGGCGCTGGTTACACGCTCCTGGTGACATTTGTAGTAGTCGATGGTCTGGCACTCCGTTTCGGGGTCCCGGAACATCTTTTCGCTCGTCTGAAAGCGAGTCTTGAGATCGGGAACTTCTGCGCTCTCGAAAGTAACGCTTGGATTCTTCCACGCGGCACGAAGCGCATCGACCGTGATATAGCGATTCTGCAACCACTGGCGGAAGTGCGTAGTCATCGCCAACCCTATGTCGGGCTCGAACTCGAATCCTGGATAGAACCACTCACCCCATTCTCCCCCGCATAGCAGCACCGCAAACAAGGCGTCCCCTTCCTCGGATTCAGCAAGACCCTGAAGGAGTGCTTTCAGTTGGATTCCCGCATCATCCAGCCACCGCTGTGACGCAAAGCTGACTCGCTTCTGCTCTTGAGGCCGGGCGCGCGCCTCATCCGGGATGTTGGAGCCAGGAATTAGGGCAAAGGAGATGCACTCCTCGGGATACTTGTCGAGCCACCAGCCGGGCGGCTCAACATTGATTCTCAGAAGGACTGCTGCATCGTGTCGCACGGATCGCAATGCCTTGAGTTGATTTCGCACCTGTTCCACGTGAAGACCGTCCTCGGCCCAGATACTACTGAGACCGGTCTCACAGGCAAACAGACGATACCCCGCATCGGCGAATTCCTTCAGGTGGGCCTGGGCTTCGGGAAGCCAAGGCTGGCTGGAGAGGCGGCCGGTCAGGTGGTAGATCATCGGCGCCTCGGGCTTGCCGTTGAGAAAGATGGTTTGCCTCCCCATGTACGGCTTGAGTTCGGCCTCGGCTGCAGGAAGCGACAAGAGGACCAACGTGATTGTCGCAAGTCCGGTCATCATTCCACTATCCCTCCCCATTCCCATACTTGATTGGATTGAATAGCGACTCGCCATTGGTTTCCACGACCTGCTTGTACCACCACGCAGAGTCCTTCCAAATCCGCTCCTGCGTCTCGAGGTTTACGTAGATGAGGCCCAGGCGCTCTTTGTATCCCTCCGACCACTCGAAATTGTCGAGCAGGCTCCAATGGAAATACCCTTGCACTATGGCCCCATCCGAAATTGCTCGGGCAAGCTCGCGCAGATAGCGCGCGGTGTAGTCAATCCGCTGTGGGTCGTGCACACGTCCATCCAGAGAAACCCAGTCGGTGCAAGATGCGCCATTCTCCGTGATTAGGATCGGCTTTCGATACCGCTCGTAGTACCATTTCACCCCCCAGTACATGGCCTCGGGAGTTACTACCATCTTAAACGCGTTCAACGGGATGTTTATCGGCCATGGCACATCTTCGGGCTCGCCCGACGCGCCCGCCCGAACATAACTCCCCGCATAGAGGTTTACTCCAAAGAAGTCGGGCGCTTGATGGATGCACGCCATATCGCCCGCAAATCCGTCGGGCATTTCGTCTCCGCAAAGTCCAAGCATATCGGCGGGGTACGCGCCGAAGAACACCGGATCGAGCCACCATGTGTTGCTCCAGCACGATTTCCGGGTAAAGCCAAACATCTTCGCGTGGGCCGCGTCTACGTCGGCGTTCGAACTGCTCGCGGGAATATGAACAACCGCGTGGGGAGCGAGCCCCACTCGACACACGCCTTTGGAGATGGCGCGCAATGACTGTGTGGCCTTTCCATGCGCCAGGAGAACATGATGCCCCACGCGGAGCAATTCGCGAAACGGAAGCTGCAAGCCGGGAGCGTGTTCTCCTCGCTCGTATCCCATTCCGACAAAGATCTGTGGCTCGTTAAACGTGACCCAGTGCGCAACGCGGTCGGACAGGCGCGCGGCCGCGGTTGCGGCGAATTCCGCAAACCAATCGGCGCTCTCCCTGTTCATCCATCCACCGCGGCAATGAATCGCATATGGAAGATCCCAATGGAACAACGTGGCGTGCGGCGTGATGCCTGCAGCCACAAGCGCATCGACCAGGCGGTCGTAGTAATCGAGACCGGACTGATTGACTCGCCCCGTGCCCTCGGGAAAGATGCGCGGCCACGAGAGGCTGAATCGGTATGCGCGCAGTCCCATGCGTCGCATGTGGTCGATATCTTCATGAAACCGGTGATAGTGGTCGCAAGCGGCGCCAGGCGTGTGGCCGAGCCAGGTGCGGCCCGGAAGCTCCGCAAACACATCCCAAATGGAGGCGCCGCGTCCGTCCTCCTTCGCGGCCCCCTCGATCTGCAGCGCCGAAGTCGCAGCGCCCCACATGAATTCGTCTGGAAACGCGCCCATGCATCCCCTCAGCCTGGCGTCCCTTACAAATGGACAGTCAGCGGTGATTCCATGCGCGCCGTGCTCGCGCGAGGATACTGATTCCCCTTGCCTGCAATGATAATCAAGTCTGAGCCGTTTTCCTACATGCCGCGGACAACCATCGAAGGGCGCGTTTTCAAGCATATATCCATTCTATTGATTAGAGCACGCTCGTGGAGTCGAAGCATTTCGTCTTTCCCAAGTATTGCCGCCATGGCATCTCGCGCTTACAATGGGGGAATGCCAGACTCAAACCCACGGAGAACAACCAAATGCACAAGCAAATCAGACCGGTGAGGTGCTCATGAAAAGAGACGAAATCCTTCGACGGCTCACATTCCTCGGGGCGCTTGTGCTGGCGCTGCAATGCGCCTTGTCGCACGCGGACGACATCGATCTGACCAGTGCATCCGTATTCGCTAAAGGGCAGCGCGGCACGACCGGGGTGGCTGCGACTGTGCTGATTGAGGAGGTCGAGAAGCGAAGCGGCGTCCAGTGGCCCTTCTCCGATAGGCTGCCCGATTCCGGCGCGGTAGTAGCGATCGCAGTTGCCCGGACGGATCCGGCATTGTCGGCGCCCGATTCGTATCGGATTGAAACCTCGATAGAGGGCGGCCGCACGATCATCCGGATCGCCGGCGCGGACAAGCGGGGCGCGCTCTTCGGCGTGGGTCATTTGTTGCGGAAGCTCGAGTGGCGTCAGGGGGCCGTTAGTCTGGCGCAACCGTTGACTGTAACCTCCTCGCCCGAGTATGCGCTCCGCGGCCACCAGATTGGCTATCGCGCCGCGGCCAATTCCTACGATGCGTGGACGCCCGCGCAATACGATCAATACATTCGCGAGCTTGCCCTCTTCGGCACGAACGCAATCGAGACGATCCCCCTTCAAGACGACCGCCCCACGGTCGGGTCTACGCCGCGCCGCGAGATGGACCAAGCCATCAGCGCAAGCTGCGACACGTA
>JBHEKO010000738.1:0-2689 GCA_041859475.1 Candidatus Hydrogenedentales bacterium | reverse complement strand
CGGATCGTTCGCCGCGGGTCTTCGCCCGCTTTCGACCGGAAAAGATCGAGTTCCCAGAGGCACCTGAAAAACCCAAGTCCGCCAGATTTCCCTGGGTAACCCTGGCGGGCACGTTGGTCATGGCCCTCGTCATGATCATCGTCAGCACCAGACGCGGGGGTAGTTCCTTCGCCGTGTTCTATGTCATGAGCCCAATGCTCCTCGTGGCCGGGATCTTTGAATCCCGGCGATCGGGCAAGGCCGACTTCACGGCGGCCAAGCTCGAGTGGTGGGAGGCCGCGGTGGCCGTTGCCAACCACTTGCGTCAGCTCGCCTTCGCGGAGAAGGACCTCCGAAAGAAGGGCCTTCCCGGCGCGACCGACTTGGTGCCCCAGGCGGTTCGTCACCAACTTCGGTTGTGGGAGCGCGAACCGACCCACGACGACTTCCTCTCGCTGCGCGTTGGCATTGCCACCCTTCCCACCGCGCACGACATCGAGGCCAACTACACGAAGGGCGACCAGGAGTCCATTGGCCGATTGCGAGAGCTGGTCGAATCCCAGCGGCACGTCGAAGGAATGCCCGTACCCGTGAGTATTCGAGAGCGGGGCGCCATCGCCATTGTCGGGGCACGGTCGAACGCTGTCACGCATGCTGCGTCCTACCTGACCCAGCTGTTCGCGCTCCATAGCCCTTCTGAGGCGGTGCTCGCTGCGCTGCTCAGCGACCGGTATGCCCTGGATCGTTGGGACTGGATCAAGTGGCTGCCCCATGTTCGGTCGGCCAACACCGTCCTGCAGCGCTGGCCCATTGCCGTGGGAGAGGCGGCCAGCCAGCCCACGCTTTCGGCGATCGAGGCGACAATCGACCGCCGAGCGGAGGGACAACCAGGGGCCGACGCCGAGCCGGTGATCGTGGTCGTGGTGGATGGGGCACTGAAGATCGAGCGGTCCCGAATGCAGCGCCTCTTGGAAACCGGTCCTCCCAACCGCGTCTATTTCGTCTGGATCGACGAGCGCATTGAATATGTTCCACTCGGCTGTCGCGCAATGGTTCTCATCAACCAGTCGGGCGAAGGTGGCGAGTTGGCGGACGCTGAAACGGGCGAACGAGTTGGCGATGTGGCACTCGACAGCCTCGATGAGGCGTCGGCACGCAGCGTCGCCCTCGCCCTAGCTCCCCTGGTGGACGCCAATCGTCGGGTGTACGCCTCGGGCAACCTGCCCGACGGGGTCACGCTGGTGGAGCTGCTCGGCGAACCAGGTGTACTCAGCGCGCCCGACTCTGTGCTTCGATGGTGGTCGGGGGAGGACACGTGGTGGGGTGAGGAGTATGGGGCATCCGACCGTCACGGTCACCTCCGGATTCTGCTGGGAGCGTTTGACGGGGGCCCGTCCAACCGGTTGGTCGTCGACCTTCGGAAGGATGGCCCACACGCCCTAATCGCAGGGACCACCGGCTCGGGAAAGAGTGAATTGCTCCAGACGATCGTTGCCTCGATGGCCGCCACCTACAGCCCAGCCGACGTCAATTTTCTCTTTGTCGACTACAAGGGTGGCGCGGCCTTCGGCAAGTGCGTGCAGTTCCCACATGCCGTGGGCATGATCACCGATCTTGATATCGCCGAGGTGCGGCGCGTCGAAACCAGCCTGCGGGCCGAGTTGCACCGTCGGGAGGAGCTGCTCAACAAGTACCGGCGCCACGCCCCGCGGGATATGGCCGATCTGGGCGAGTTGGTTCGACAAGGCAAGGCTGAAGCCACCGACCTGCCAGCAAGTCTGGTGATCGTGGTCGACGAGTTCGCTGCCCTGAGAGAAGAGATCCCCGAGTTCGTAGAGGGCGTCGTTGATATCGCGGCGCGCGGTCGAAGCCTGGGCATGCACCTCATCTTGGCAACTCAGAACCCCGCAACCAGCATCAACGACAACATCCGTTCGAATACCAACCTCCGGATTGCCCTGCGGGTCGCGGCGCCGGAGAACTCCAACGATGTGCTTCGGTCTCCAGCGGCCGCGTTCTTCCCCAAGGTGCCGGGAAGAGGAGCGGTGCGACGCGGTGCCCAAGACGTGGAGGTCTTTCAATCGGCCTATGTCGGTGCCACCGGTGAACCACCTCGAGCTGAAGACATCGAAACACTCCCTTTCGCCCTTTCCGGGGTAGTACCTATCGAGCAACCTGCACAACCCGAGCCCGAGAGGAACTGGTTCGACGACGCCCCCGAGCCAGAGGAACAGAGGAGTCACCTAGCCCGACTCTCGGAGGTCTACAACCGGGCAGCCGAATCCCTCCGCGCTACGGGCGGCCTTCGCGACGTGTACATCCCGTGGCGTCCCCCGCTGCCGGAGGCAATCGCGCTCGCTTCGCCCGAACGCCCGCCCTTGGCACGTGGCGCCGCGCTGTATCTCGGCGTGCAGGACATCCCGGAGCATCAAACCTACGAAGACCGTTACCACGACTTTGGGGATGGCAACCTGCATGTCTTCGGAGGGGGTTCCAGCGGAAAGACGTCCGTGTTGCGGACTCTGGCGTATGCAACCACCAGCGGCTCCAAGAACTCCGACTGGAACGTCTACGTACTCGACTTCTCAGGCCAACAACTGGGTGCACTCGAAGGCCTGGCAACGGTCGGAAGCGTCCTCGGCGAATCGGACGTTGACCGGGTCATTCGATTGGTGGTGTGGCTGGCCGACGAGATCCAGGTTCGACTGTC
>JBHEKO010000533.1:0-3704 GCA_041859475.1 Candidatus Hydrogenedentales bacterium | reverse complement strand
GGGAACTCCTTGCGAAGCGCATCCCAAAACGCGAAATGCCCTTCGATGAACCGCATCTCCTTCATTCCCCAACGGTCGGGCTCGGCCGCCGTTTCCAGGTACGGATTAGGCTCGATATTAAAATCCTCTTCGTACCAATCGATGTTGTAGTCTCTGACCAAACCGCCGACGACATCGGTGGCCCACTTCAAGGATTCCGGTTTGCCGAGATCGAGGAGCAACGTCTGCCCGTCACGGATCTTGCCATCGGCGTTGCCCGTCAGGAAGTACTCGGGATGTTCGAGCGTGATGGGCCTGCCGTGAAGAGCGCGGCATGGTTCGACCCAAACAAGAAACTTCATGCCCGCTGCATGCGCGGCATCGCTGACCGGCTTGAGCGTTCCGTTGTGCCAATTCGGATTCGGCCGCCAGTCGCCGGCCATGGGCCCCCAGTCGCCTTCGAACACGGAATACGACGGCACAACACCCGTTCCGTACCAACCGGCGTCGAACCAATAGACGTCCAACGGAATCGCATACTGCTTGAGCTTCTCGATGTAGTCGAGATGTTCCTTCGACGGAATCCCTCCCCACACGACGCCGGAAATCGGCGGTTCGACCGGTTTTCCATCGGCCTGCGGCGAATAGTGTTCAAGGACCAGACGGCGAAACATGTTCTGGCCATGCAGCAGTTCGCCCTGCCAGTAGAGCGCGAGATTCAACGTCGAGCGCACCGTCTCGCCGGGGTGAAGAATCGAATCGAAGTTCTCGACTCCGGCGAGAATCGTCGACTTCCCGCCGCCCTGATGATCGAAATAGGCGCGCCACGCGCCGCTCCAACCGAGCCCCGCGATCAGCCCGTCGCCGCCCGTCTGATAATTGAAGAACGGCAGCCAAATGGCGCTCGAACGTTTGTCGTTTGGAATGAGATACGAGTGCGCCTGCGCCCATGCGGCGTTCGAGGGAGAGTCCATCGCGATCCGTCGGCGTTTGTCCCACATCGAGTTGTGCATGAACTCGCTCATGAAATGGAAATCGTCTTCGTGCCCTGGCGAGCCGACCGAACGATGCAGAATCGGCATCGCATCGTCGGCGCCATTCCAGTAGGTGTCGATCCCCCAGAAATCGTGGACCTTCGCAGAATCGGTTTGTCCGTCGTTTCGGACGCGGACGACCCACTGGAAGGCGGGGAAATCCTGGAACTCGGTCAATGTCATTTCGCAAGAGAGCGAGGATTGTGCGTCTTTCCAGCTCAATGTGTGCGCGCGCGTCTTGTCGTTCTGCCAATCTCCCGACACAACGTTCGCCGTTGCGACGGTGACCCATTCGCGGCTGCTTCGCTCCCCGCATTTGAACGAGAAGGGGAGGTCGGCGACGTAGCGCCCCGCGTTCGCGTCGCCTTGTTTGAGGATAAACTGTTTCCATTGCGCGGCGAACGCCATCTCGCCGGTCGCAGGTTGCGACGAATACGGCTCGACGCGAATCTCCGCGCCGCATGCGACAGCGGCGAAGAGCACCGCCGCAATGCTGCCGGCGATTGACACAGCGAAAGACTTACTCCGCACCATTAAAATGCCCCCCCCTGAACCCGTGTGTTCGGTGTTGCCGTCGCCCAACGGCGCTCCCATCGGCAGCTCCCATCATGGTAACGAAGGGCGGCCGCCGGTTCTACTTGCGGAATACGGATGTAATGCGAAAGCACCGCCCGTTCTTAACGAACAGAATGGTTTCCCTGTTTGTCTCTTGGTCATTACTTCATCCTCTTACGGCTTGGTCTCCTTAGTTGCGAGACCGCAGATGCGGCCGGCAATTTCAGGTGTCAGTAGGGGTATCATCCCATCTATTGTGGGGGGAGAAGCCGCACATCCAATTAAGGGCAAAATGTCTTTCCATGATGACCGACGTGGCCATGTGGTACTCCTTCACTTCAAGCGAGCGGAAGGGTTTGCCCAGAAATGCGAAATCGTCGTCTATGATCTCGCAAAGGTCGCCTTGCTCGAAAGCTGCTTTCGCCGAAATACGAACGATATCATCATAGGAATTGATCCCCATTCGACGCCCCTGCTCTCCCAGTTCGATTGGCCTGCCCTCTTCGATGAGTTGACGTGTTCGCACGCGCCAATGCCATAGCTCCATGAGGTCGCGTTTGCGGGAAATTTCGCGATGATCTCGCAATCGTGGATACTTCGAAAGTAACCTCGGCTTGCGCACCACAACTGATTTGAGCAAATCCGCGTCGATCTCCCTGTCGATCACAGGCCACGAATCAAGGAGTTGCAAAGCCCACATCAGCATACCGACGCATTCCATACGCCAGGTTGCAGCCTTGTGTTCATATTTATCCATCCGATAGCCGTAGGATTGAAGAAAGGCCATTTCCTTCGGGCTGGCGCATTTCCAGAGTCCAAGCTTCTTGAGTTGCGACACGGTGCCTTCGCTCTGCTCCTTCATCGCAGTATTTAGCACATCCCTGTCCGCCGGCGAGTCCAAGATGGAGCTTTCGTCGAATACGAACGGCGGCGTCAGGAAAGCGTGCCCCACAACACACTTGAGGATAGCCAGTCGGGCGCAGGTTTGTCTGCTTGTCGGCTTCATGCCCCCCCACTTTCGCGCATCTTCAGGAAGCGCTCTGCAATAGAACACCCCAAACTACTCGCTTCATACGAATTCCAACTAACACCGTCTCACAGCAAAGTACCAGATTTCAAGACGCTCACCAAGGGAGGTGCGCGTTTGCGCCCCGTATTGTGGCGTGGTTTTGGGGACACGCTACAACAGACCTTGGGCCTTCGTTAGCTTGACCATGCCCATCTCGGATGCGCTCCATTTGCTGAATTCCGGTTTCTTCCGCCGATGCGCTATGCTTGAACTGTATCAGGTAAAGGAGACGGCCTCATGGAAGCGATTAGAAGAGTGGCCACTGTCAAAAATAGCAGAGTGACACTAGACCTGCCCGACCACTTCAACCATCATCGCGTCGAGGTTATCATCCTGCCGTGTGCTGCCCCTTCCGTAACCCCTGAAGATGCCGTCCCGACTTGGCAAGAGGTTTTCCTGTCAATCTCGTGTTGGAGTAAGAAGGAAGCTGCGGAGAGTGTGGAGACATGGCCTCTGCAAACGTTCTAATCGACACAAAGGCATCAAAGACTTGACCTTGTTCGTGCCTGCGTAGCCTGGAACAGGCATGCTTAAGTCCTGGTTGGTCTTCAGGCCACTCCACTTCCGGCCGACAGGGCTCTTCCCCCGCAAATCCACTGGGTATCCGCCTTCACTTGTTCTCAAGCGACAATCTATGGAAACTAGTCGTGCGCGTGGCTGGAGTTTCGCATCGGCGGAAGGTGCCGACAGCAGGAGGTTCTCATGGTGTCATTGGAGAGATGTGCGGCCCGTTGGGCCCTTGTCGTGACGGTTGTATTGGCGGGCCTGTGTTTCGCGGGAGGCCCATCCTGGGCGGATGCGGCTTCGGAGTTGCGCATCGCCACGTTCGATATCGACGCCACGCCACCGGTAGGCACCTACCTCGCGTACGACCCCTGCATCGGCCAGGGAGAACTGGGGCTCCGGGCACGGGGGATCGTGCTGACCGGGGCGGGCCAGCCGATCGTCCTGTGCGCGGTGGACTGGATTGGCATTGGCAGCGAGGGACATGACGCGTTTCGGAAAGCGCTCGCCGATGCGACCGGCACGGACGTCGCGCATGTGACGGTCCACACGCTTCACCAACA
>JBHEKO010000302.1:0-7771 GCA_041859475.1 Candidatus Hydrogenedentales bacterium | reverse complement strand
CCGTTGTCGTTTTGGCTCACATACACGACTTTCAGGCTGGGCTGTTCCGCAATCTCGCGCAGCACTGCTTGCGCCACGATTTCGATTACCTCCGGATTCGTGGAGCACACCTGCGGCCCGCCGCCATCCGCGTCCAGCTTCCGTCGTCCGTTGACCAGCGCAAAATATTCGGGGTGCGCCGCTCCGAAATCGGCTACGGGCACAAATCGAAACAGTGAGTGAGTGATCAGTGGCTGCGACGTGCAGCCGCCAAGCTTTGCCTCCCCCTGGACGGTGTTGATGCGAAGGCGCGACGCGAACGATGCATCGCCGGTCAGTTCCGCGTAGAAGCACGAGCGAAACGAGAAGACCGGCGCGTCGTGCACCTCTCCGCATGGCAGGCCGAGACCGGGGTCGCGGGGGAAATAGGTGTTGTCGGCGGAGAGAAAACGAACGCCAAGATACTGCTCGGCGAATGCATACACACCGTAGAGGGCAGCCCGCGCACTTCCACCCTTAATCTCGATTTGCTCCGGTTCGATGCGAATCGTGAAACCTTCGTTTTCCGATGACGAGGACGGAGCTGCGCCAATCGTGACCGAGCGCGCAGATTCTCGCCCGTCTGCCCGCAATGGCAGGGAAATGGTTGTAACCTCTCGAAAAAGCCGTTGAAACTCTTCTGCGGCGTACCGCTCGGTCTCGGACGCATCCGCCGCAATGGTGAGCGTCCAACTCGCCATTTCGCGCGCGGACACTGTTTGCGAGTCGCCATGTGCCATCCAAACGAATGCGAGCATCGCCGCCATGGCGAGAGTCGATCTGGTCGCTTTCATGCGGTTCCTCCGGCGTCGGTGAAAAGGAAGCATACGGATTGCATCGACTCGCGACAATACCCGAGGCGCGGCACATTACTTTGGAGGGGTGCGCGATGTGGTATTCTTGACCGCGCAAGGTTTCCGTTTACACAGTCGATGCACAGGACCGGAAAGGCCCGATGGAGAAACGAATGTTGCGCTTAAGTGGCTGTCTTGCGCTTTCAGTTCCGCTATTCGCGTTGCTTACCATCTGCGGCATCGCAGGCGCTACCGAATACGAAATTGACCCCGAGGAATCGGTCTTCGCGGCAGTGGTTCACAAGGGAGGCGTGGCCGCCCGGTTCGCCCACAATCATTTCATCGCGCCTAGCAAGTACGACGCAACGCTCTCGCTGGAGGGCGACGACATTACAAAAACGGCCTTTACGATTTCCTTCGCGGTGAACGATCTCGCGCCCGACGAGGATGGCCCGCGCGCAAAGTGGTTTCCACGCCTGCAGGAAACCGAAGTCTTGACCGAAGCCTTCAGTCCACTGAAGGACAGCGATCGCGCAACCATCAAGGAGCACATGCTCGCGGCAAACCAGCTCGATGCCGTCTCGCACCCGGAAATCAAGGCGGAGCTTGTTGATATCGCACCCAAGGCGTCGGCGTGGGGCAAGCATGAGTTCGCGTATGCGGCAACTCTGCGCGTTACGATTCACGGCAAAACCGTCGAGCGCGGGTTCGCAACGGATCTGACATTGAAAGACGGCGTGCTGCACGTGGAAGGCGTGGCGCGCTTTGAATTCACCGAGTTGGGCATCACGCCGTATTCGGCATTCTTTGGTTCCGTCAAGAACAAGAATGCGTTCGAGATCTACGTGAACCTTACGGCAAAGCCAAAGGGATAAACTCGCGTCTGCGGAAAGCCTAAAGCCGGCGCCATCTCATTTCTGGCTGTACTCGGGGTAGTGTGTGTCCAAGCACTGGGGGCAGACGCTGTGGCTGAACTCGGCTTCGCTTTTGGACGAGATGAATGACTCCAGTTGCTGCCAATTCCCTTCTTCCGTGCGGATCTTCTTACAGAAGCTACAAATCGGCATAATGCCCTCGAGCACGCGAACATCCCGTTCGAGCTTCTGGGTCTGCTTGGCCACGCGAGCGATGAGAAAGGAAAACAACAGAAACACAGATATAGAATCAACGGTGTTGATGGCCGTTTCGACATACGTCCAGGGAACATCCCAATGGGGGTCGAAAGCGGCCCGAATCAATGGCAAAGCGACCGACAACCCAAATCCGTACTTCATTCCAGTATGCCAGGCTGCCAACGCGATCGGACACAAGTAGAATATCGGGAATTCGATGTAAGGTCCGGTCACGTAATCCAGCGCGAGGACGAACGTCGAAAGCGCAATCCACGCAACCACAAACTTCATACTACGCATTGTGCCGCCCCTTATGCTTCGGGCTTCATCGAGTGCGTTCAACTCCGACGGGAACCGGCCACTTTGCGACTTGCTCCGCCTAGCCGATTCGGATCAGGCTCGCGTCGTATTCTTCAGGCTTCTCGTATCCCAACAGATTCAAGAGCGTCGCCGCGACGTTGCTCAAACCTGCACCCTCGACAGGATTCATCGCAATGGTGTTGGCGCCTGAGTAGTCCTTCACGATAAACGGCACGGGGTTGAGCGTGTGCGCAACCATCGGCTCCCGCTTACCCTTCTTCTCCGTAAACATGAGTTCCGCGTTACCGTGATCCGCCGTCAGGACCGCAATGCCGTTCGCGGCCTCGATGGCCGGTAGCAGCCTGCGCAGCGCAAGATCCACGGACTCCACGGCAATGCGCACGGAGATCGGTATGCCTGTATGGCCGACCATGTCGCCATTGGCGTAGTTCGCCCGGATGAACTTGTGCTTTCCGGCGCGAATCGTCTCGACCAGCGCATCGGTGATTTCCGCGGACTTCATCCACGGACGCTGCTCGAATGTCACGCGATCCGATGGAATCTCCACGTAGGTCTCAACTGCGTCGTCGATGTAGCCGGAATTGTTGCCGTTCCAGAAGTAGGTGATGTGCCCGAACTTCTGCGTCTCGGAAATCGCGTAGGTCGTGATTCCGCTTGCGCACATATACTGGCCGACCGTCCGATCGATGGCCGGCGGCTCCACCAGATAATTGCCTGGGATGTGCGCGTCCCCGTCGTATTCCATCATACCCGCGTAGAAGACCTTGGGCTGGCGTTTCCGGTCGAACTTGTCGAAGCTGTCGCCCTCTTCGAAGGCGCGCGTTATCTCGATGGCGCGGTCACCGCGGAAATTGAAAAAGATGACCGCGTCGCCGTCTTCAATTGTCCCCACGGGCTTTCCGTTTTCGACAATGGTGAAGCTGCCCATGTACTGGTCGGTCATCGCCGGGTCTTCATCATAGAAGGTCTGAACCGCTTCCTTCGCGCTCGCGAACGGACGCGCCTCGCCCAACACGTGGGCCTGCCAGCCGCGCTCCACGACGCTCCAGTCCGCGTTGTAGCGATCCATCGTCGTGATCATGCGTCCGCCGCCGGAGGCGATCCGATAGTCGCGGCCCGAAACACTCAGTTCCGCGAGCTTCGCCTCGACGGGTTCAAGGTACCGCAGCACGCTCCGTTCCTGTACATCGCGTCCATCCGCCAAAGGATGTACCCGGACGCGCATGATTCCTTCCGCACCGCACCGGTCGAGCAGCGCCAACAGGTGGTCGATATGACTGTGCACGTTGCCGTCCGACAAGAGCCCGATGAGATGGACCGTGCCGCCTGCTTTGCCGGTTTCCATCGCTTTCAACCAGCCGCTTCCCTCGAAGATGCGACCCGAAGCGATGGCCTCGCTCACGAGTTTGGCACCCTGGGCAAACACCCGGCCCGCTCCCAAGGCATTGTGACCAACCTCCGAATTACCCATGTCCTCGTCCGAGGGCATACCCACAGCCTTGCCGTGCGCCTTCAACTGCGTGTACAGCTTCTCCTGCAATAAGGCGTCCAGCAGGGGGGTATAGGCCAAGTGCACGCCATCCGACTCGTCCTTCTTCCCGATACCCACGCCATCCATGACGACAAACACTACGGGCCCCGGGAATTCCTTGTATCCGGCAAGTTTCTTGAGTTTCAAGTCGCTCATGGTGTGCGAAGTCCTTTTATGGTCGGTTCGGATGTAGTCACGTCGGGCGCGCGGAATACCGCGGAATCATCCAACGCTAAATGAAGTCGGAGGAAGGGGGTAGTCTAATGGCCTCGCCGGAAGGGATCAAATTTGGGCTTCCTTTGCACCCATGGATCGCGCTCCGCAGGATGTAATCTTGACCCCGTACGCCCGGTGGCATATAAGTCTCCACGGTACCATTCCTTAAAACGAGGAGTTCTTGCCGCTATGCAATACAGAAGACTTGGCCGCAGCGATTTGAACGTCCCCGTCGTCTCGTACGGAGCTTGGGCCATCGGCGGCTGGATGTGGGGCGGCACGGATGATTCTGCCGCGATCCGGGCCATTCAGGCGGCCATCGACGAAGGGATGACCCTGGTCGACACGGCGCCTACCTACGGCATGGGGCACAGCGAGCGCATCGTAGGCAAAGCCCTTCAGGGCCGGCGGGACAAGGTAGTCGTCGCCACGAAGTGCGGCGTCCGTTGGGACTTGGAGTCCGGCAAAGTATGGTTCGAGACCACGGACAACGAGGGTATTCCGCGCAAGATGACGCGGTGCCTGCGGCCCGAGTCGATACGGTACGAACTGGAGCAAAGCCTCCGCCGTTTGGGCGTGGATGTCATCGACTTGTACCAGTGCCACTGGCCGGACCCCGATACGCCGATTGCGGATACCATGGACACCTTGCTCGACCTCCAGCGCCAGGGAAAGATACGGCACACCGGAGTCAGCAACTTCAGCGTCGAGATGATGACAGAGTGCCTCAAAGCCGGCGTCATCGTGAGCGATCAGCCGCAATACAATCCGCTACAACGTGCCATCGAGAACGATGTGCTGCCGTTTTGCGTGAAGCACAAGGTCGGCGTCCTTGCGTACAGTCCGATCGCGCAAGGGTTGATGACGGGCAAAGTCGGCATGGACCGCACGTTCAAAGAAGGCGACGCGCGTGCGGAGCGGCCGTGGTTCAAACCCGAAAACCGAAGGCGCGTGCTGGACATGCTGGAGCGCATCCGTCCTATCGCCGACGGTCACGGAGTCTCACTAACGCAGTTGACCATCAACTGGGTCTTCTCGCAAAATGGGCTAACGTCCGCTATCGTCGGCGCACGTGACGAGAAGCAGGTCGCGGAAAACGCCAAAGCGGCAGACTTCACGCTGACGGCGGACGAACTGCAGGCGATACGCGCCGCCGTGGAAGCCTTGGGCGAGCCGGTGTAGGATGGGGTTCCGAAAAAGCAGGATTGCCGACACCCTTGGTCAATCGACGGAGGACATTGGTAATGAAGATGACGTGCATTGAAGCAATCGACCGAATCGTAGCGCACAGGGATGAATTGCGCAGTATGGGTGTCGCATCCCTGGCTGTGTTTGGGTCTGTTGCACGAAATGAAGCTACGGACTCCAGTGATGTCGATCTCCTAATCGAGTTTAATCGTCCCGTCGGCTATTTCCACTTCTACGATGTTCAGGATGCCCTGCGTAAAGCTTTGGGAACGCCTTGCGTGGACCTGGTTATGCGAAGTGCGATTATCGAGGACTTGAGGGAGGACATTCTTGGGGAAGCCGTGAATGTCCTCTAAGAAACGCAAGTGGAAATTTCGCATTCGCGACATCCTCGATGCGATTGATCAGATCGCGCAATTCGCTGAGGGGATGGAGAGGGATGGGTTCATCGGGGACGTGAAGACACGTGCCGCGGTGGCCATGTATCTCACGGTTATCGGAGAGGCCGTGCGCTCCGTCCCGGAAGAAGTCAAATCGAAGTATTCATCCGTCCCTTGGCCAAAGATGCAGGGCCTCCGGAACATTATTGCTCATGAGTACGCGCGAGTGGATTTCGACACGATCTGGAACATTGTGGAGCAGGATTTGCCTCCGTTGCCCGCGCAATTGAACACAATTCTTGAGGATAGTTCCGAGGAGTAGATCGCATTTGAGGGGGCCGAGCATGCGCGAGCGATTCAGAGTATGGGCACCCGTCAGCGTGCGCTGGGGCGACATGGATGCCTATGGCCACGTGAACAACGCGGTCTTCTTCACCTACTTCGAGTGCGGGCGCATTGCCTACTTCGAACGCATCGGCATCAAGGACCGCTCGGAATCCACCCCCCTCGCGCCCGCGCTGGCGTCGGCGACCATCGATTTCCGGCAACAACTCCATTTCCCCGCCGAACTCGAAATCGGGACGCGCGTGACGAAGATCGGCCGTTCCAGCTTTGGATTGGAACACGTCATCCTCCGCTCGGGCACGGAGGATGTTGTCGCGGACGGAACCTCCGTGATGGTGTACGTCGACTACCGCGCCGGAAAGTCCACGCCGATTCCTGATTCCTTGCGCGAACTCATTCGCGGAATTGAGGGAGACGCGTTGGAGGAATAAGGATCGAACCGGCTTGCACTCCAAATACGGTGGCGCGGTGCCCTTGCAGGCTTGCAGATTACACGATTCCAGTGTACACTATATTCGCGTACGATGAGGAGCCGCCCATGAAGAACATCACCTTGAGCGCGGACGAAAAGCTCATCGAGGCTGCCCGAGAGCGCGCTCGTGCCGAGCGAACCACCCTGAACGACGCCTTTCGGCATTGGCTCGAAGGCTACACACGTCAGAAGTCACGATCTGTTGAGTCGATGGCTGTAGTGAAGGATCTGCGCTCACGAGTCCGCACCGGGGGCCAAGTATTCACGCGAGACGAAATGAATGAGCGTTGATTTTATCGACTCGAACATCTTCGTCTACCTCTTCGACGAAACCGCCATGGAGAAGCAGCGCATCGCCGAGGAACTGGTCATGAGCTCCCTGGAAACCGGGTCCGCTTGCATCAGTTTTCAAGTCATCCAGGAAACGCTAAACGTCATCACGCGCAAGATTGCATCGCCCGCGACTCCGGCGGACGCGCGGCGTTTCTTGGATCATGTTCTGTTACCGCTTTGGCGCGTCGCACCCAGTCACGCGCTTTACCATCGTTGTCTCGACGTGATGGCCCGATACGGTTACGGCTTCTATGATTCGCTCATTCTCGCAGCGGCTCTCGATGCAGGTTGCACGCGCGTTTTCAGCGAGGACATGCAGGACGGTCAACAAATCCAGGGGTTGACCATCAAGAACCCATTCGCTCGATGACAGTCTTCTCCGGGACCGATGATCTTCTCCGGGCCTGCCTTTCACGATGCTACTTCTCCGCCGCCGGATGCCGGAACTTCTTTAGAAACGTTGCCGCGTCCGTAGCCCACACGAGACGTCCGTCGGTAGCTTCGGGTTGCGGGTCGGAGGAATCCAGCGCGCGCGCGCCGGGGAACGAAACAGTCGCTACGCTAGAGGCCGTGGCTTTATCTTTGTTGATCTCGACGAGCCACAGCTTCGGCGTGGGTGCGGCGGCGTCGACCGGCTTCGGCCACAGATACGCTTTGGGATAGATGCGTGAGCATTGGCTTAACAGGGTGCGCGAAGGCGCGCCGGCGAACTCGACCGGAGCACCGCAGAAGGCCATGGCCGTCAGCGTGTCCGCGGGCAGCGAATCCACCTTGGACGCATCGAGCCGGACTGCACCCAGCGGCACGTTGAACTCGCGCATGCGCGTCGTCGCGGCGGCGGCGGAGAGCCACCCCTCCAACTCTGGCCCGAGGGTCGCGCGGGCCGCCTGTAGCACGGCCACATTCGGCGCGGCCTTGGAGACGATGTCATAGGCGAGCGATTCGGCTTGGGCACGGGACAACTTGAACGACTGCAACACTTCGTTGGGTATCAGCGACGGCTCGACGACGACAAAGCCGTATCCCCATCCCGCGACCTTCTTCATCTGTTCGACGCCGTA
>JBHEKO010000799.1:0-3017 GCA_041859475.1 Candidatus Hydrogenedentales bacterium | reverse complement strand
CGTGAAACGCCCGCGCCTGGTGCTTTCGCGGCTTGCGGTGGCCGCCGCCGTGCTCTTGGGTGTCGCATCGAGTATGTCGCTCATGCGTCAAGCCAAGCGCTTCACGGAGGGCGTGCGAGAATCGACGGAGGTCGCCCATCTCGACGTAGTCCCGAAGGAGGCGCCCGTTATCGCCATGTCGTTCGTCCATCGAAAGACGGATGTGAACAAGGCATACCGCCAGGCCATTGGCGAGCCAGCACTAGGCGAAGACGCGTCCGGCGACAATCGCATCGTCTAGAATCCCTCCCGAGGCATCCTCTCGGACAGCCGAGTCTTGTCATGCATCACTTCGTTTATTGGACAAACGGGTAGCGGTGTGGCTTTTGGAATTCTTGGTCGATCGTTCACTCTTCTTGTAACCGTGATCGTTTTTCCTTCCCTTTTCCATCTCTAACAGGAGACCGCGCCGGAAGCGATTGGGTCCCTTGCGGCGCAAAGCGATTCTCCGAATGCCGAAGAGTGGACTATCCAGTGGTCCGTTTGGCGCATGTCTCGAAACCGAGGACGATGTCATCATGCCGCTTTACAAGTATCGAGCCGTGGACGACGGGGGCGCGCCCGTCGAGGGGACGATGGACGAGTCGTCGGCGTATCGCGTGACAACGATGTTGCGCGAGCGCGGACTCCAGGTGAATTCCGTGGAGGAGGTTGGGGCGTCGCGCGCGTTGCCGCGAAAAGCGGGCTCATTATCGTGGAAAGACCTTGATCTCCTGAATGAGCAACTCGTGGCAATCGTGCGGAGCAACTTGCCGCTGGCTCCCTCGTTGCAGGCCCTCGCGCAGGACCTGCACAACTCCAAGCTCAAGACGGTTCTCGAAAGCGTTCGGGCGCAACTCGAAAAGGGCGATACGCTTGAAGCGGCGCTGTCGATGCATTCGGACAGTTTCCCGCCGGTATACTTGGCGGCGATTCGCGCGGGCGAGCAAACGGGGAATCTCGCGGGGGTCCTCGCCTTGTTAAGCTCGTATTCGCGCCGCATGGTGGAGTTTCAATACAAGGCCAAGGAATTGCTCGCGTATCCCCTGCTTGTGCTGGTCGCGAGCATGTGCGTTGTCGGATTCCTATTGGTAAAGGTAGTTCCTGTCTACGCGGATATCTTCGGGGATTTCGGTGCGAGGCTCCCGTGGCTCACGCAGTTCTGGGTCGAGGTAAGCTACAGTCTTCAGTACCACTACCCCACGTATTTGTTCCTGCTGGCGGTAGCCGTGATCGCCGTCAAATTGCTGTTGTGGGCGGCGCGGCGCAACCAAGAAGCCGGCCTCTTCGTCGACAGGGTGCGGTACTGCATTCCTTTCTTTCGGTCGGTTCACCGTCTGACGAGCACGTCGCGGTTCAGCCGGACCTTGGGCCTGTTGCTGGCCAGCAAAGTCCCGATTGCGGACAGCGTAGCGCTGGCCGCCGCGGCCTCCGGCAGCCCGAGCCTGATCCGGGCGATGCAGAAATCCCAGGTGTCCATTGCATCGGGTTGGTCGGTGAACGAATCGTTCAAGCACTCGGGTGCGTTCGACCCCTTCTTCTGCTGGATTGTGGGCGTATCGGAAGATCGCGGCGACCTGGGCGAAGCACTGCTGGGACTGGCCGGTACCTACGAAGAACGCGTCGGGGGAGCTAGCACAATGGCCGTGAAGGTTCTTGCGCCGGCAATCGTGTTGGGCGTGGCCTTTGCCGTTGCATCCATCGTAATTGGTATGTACTTGCCCATCTTTTCGCTGGGCGACGTGATAAGCGGCAACTGACATGAACTGGAAAACCTATCTCAAGTCGGACCTATCCAGGTTGTTCGGAAAGGGACGGCCCATTCACGAGCGACACGAGAGTCGCGGGAAGAAGTGGCGGGGCCATTTTTATCGGCGAAAGATGCTGTGGCAGCGCGATCTCGTGGTCGTAACGTCTCAACTGGCGGCTATCGCGCGGTGCAACGCGCCGCTTGTGGAAGGGCTCAGCCACGCGGCGGCGGCGGCGCCCAACGGCAGAGTGCAGGACGTATTGTTGGCGGTCCGTGCGGACATCGCGCGCGGCAATAGCCTGTCGGAATCGATGAACGCGATCATCCGATTCTTCCCCCGTTTTTACGTGGATATGGTGAAGGCCGGCGAAGAATCCGGGAAGTTGGCGGAGAATCTTCAGGCGCTCATAGGGCTGGTCCAACAGACCAATGCGACAACCCGGACCATTCGCGGGTGGTCTATGTACCTCACGCTCTTGCTCGTCGCGCAGTTGAGCATCCTCTCTTTCTTGACGACCTATGTGCTTCCGCAGTTTGTCGAAATCTTCGCGGACTTCGGGGCGCAAATGCCGGAGCCGGCCAGGACCGTAATCCGTGCATACGACTACTTCGCAGGCGACGTTGTAGTCAGCGAAGGGAAAGGGACGGGGGGACTCTCCAAAAAGAAAGGGGTGGAGGGACTCTTCGGCAGAAAGCGTTCCGATTCGAGAGGGTTCTTTGCCTTGCTCATCCCCTTTGCGCTACTGCTTGCACTCGCCTCATTTCGCTATCAACCCTTGTGGACGGCATTGCGGACGGGACGGCGCGAACCGTTTCGACGGATTGTCCGTTGGATTCCATTCGGGAGACGCATCGACACCAAGCTGACGCTCAGCCATATTGCCGGGATCATGGAACGGCTGCTGGCCGCCGGTATGCCGATCGATAGGGCGTTGGCCGATTGCGCGGACCTCGATATTGGTCTTCGACACCGGAATCTCATGCTGCGGGTGTGCGAGCGGGTAAAAAAGGGCTTCACGCTATCGGAGGCGTTCAAGGATGAGCGAGGTTTGCCTGCGTCATTCAAGACCATGGTCTCCCTGGGAGAGACTTCCGGTCTTCTGCCCGAAGCCCTTGGCAGGATTTCCGTGACGTACGAGCGGCAGGCCTTGTCATCGGCGCGTGTATTCGCGGATACGGTCGCGCCGTTGGTCGTGGTTGCCGCGGGCAGCGTGACGCTGCTGGTGACGCTCTCGGTCCATATGGCCAC
>JBHEKO010000222.1:0-6034 GCA_041859475.1 Candidatus Hydrogenedentales bacterium | reverse complement strand
TCACCGCCCCCCTAGCCGCCTACGCTCCCATCGCCACCGAAATCATCGCCGTCGACTCCCCCGGCGTCACCCAGGCCGGCCCGGAGGCGTTTGTCTACAGGAACAGGCCAAGGCCTCTGTTTCCGCTGGATGAGGACGTGGAGTAGACGACGGACTTAGGGCAGCCTGCTCACCGAACCCAAGATCGTCGCTCGATTAGACCCCGGCCACCCCACGTGCTATACTCTTTCCTCCTTGGGGCGGTTAGCTCAGCTGGTTAGAGCATCTGCTTTACACGCAGGGGGTCGGGGGTTCGAATCCCTCACCGCCCACCAATTGTTCGCGATTTCAGGCCGATTCCTTACGCGAGTAAGGTGTTGGCCTTTTTGTTTTTTTGGGGCGTCACCGCGGCATCGCGAATGCCCCGCGGCCTCCTTGCGCGAGCGAAGGGGCCATTTCCTGCCGGGGCGGACGGTTGCGGATAGGAATGCGCCCCGCGATGTGTCAGAATCGCATATCGCAACCAAGGTTGCGGCACAGGGGCGCCAGGGTCAAACGGGGAGTGGACTGCATGGATTCGAATGTATCGTTTGGATTGCAGAATCTTTGCGTTCTGATTGTCTATCTGGTCTGCATGGTGGGGATTGGCCTCGCATTCGCGGGCAAGCAGAAGTCGGCGAAGGACTTCTTCCTCGCGGGACGCAATATGCCGTGGTGGGCGGTGGCGATGAGCGTATTCGCGTCCATTACCACGGGCATTTCGTATCTGGGAACGCCAGGCCTCGTCTATCAGGAGAACGTTCTATTCTTCGTCGGCATCCTCATGATGCCGATTGCCGCGCCGGTGATCATCCTGCTGTTTCTGCCTTTCTACCACAAACTGAAAGTGACGACGTCGTACGAATACATCTACTTGCGGTTTGGGGCGCCGGCGCGGTATTGCGTGTCGGGGCTGTTCATTTGCGCGCGCATCGGCTGGCTGGGGACGGTGATCTACGCGCCCGCGGTTGCGATTACCGTGGTGACGGGGAGTCCGCTTTGGGTGGCGATTCTCGCGATGGGCCTGCTCGGCACGGCGTATACCGTCCTGGGCGGAGTGACCGCCGTGATTTGGAGCGATGTTGCGCAGTTTCTCATCCTATTTGGAACGGCGGTTGTGGTTTCGATTGCGCTGATTGTGTCGGTACCGGGCGGGTTCTTGGGAATCATGGAGGTGGCGCGCGACTCGGGGCGGCTGAATCTGACGGAGTGGTGGCCCAGCCTCACGCATATGACGGTTATCGCCGTGGCCGTGGCGTACTTCTTTCAGTTCATGCACGACTATGGCGTGGACCAGCTCACGGTTCAACGCTTGCTCGCAACGAAAGACCTGCCCGGCATGGTGCGGGCGACGTTCGCCAACTCGTTGATATCGGTGGTGGTGATTGGAATGTTGACATTCATCGGGCTTGGCCTTTACGCCTATCACGGCGCGTTTCCGGAACGGCTGCCCGAGGGTATTGCCGCGGACCAGATCTTTCCGTATTACGTGATGCACGCGATGCCTCGGGGAATCTCGGGGCTCGTCAGCGGGGGACTGTTTGCCGCAGCCATGTCGTGTATGGACTCGGGGATTAGCTCGTTGTCGACGGTCGTGGTGAACGATTTTGTGCGGCCGTTGCGCCGGGTACCGCTGAGCGACGCGCGGGAGGTTCAGCTCGCGCGCGTGCTGACGTTTGTATTTGGCGCTTTCGCCACGGGCGTTGCGTTTTTCGCCTCGACAATCGGTGAAATCATGAAGGTGTCGCAGACGTTCCTTGGACTTTTTTCGGGGCCGGTGTTGGCGTTGTTTCTGCTGGGCATGTTGACGCGACGGGCATCGTTCGCGGGCTGGTTCGTGGGGGTGTGCATCGCGATTCCCGCGACGATTTGGGTGCAGCGCGCCACCGACGTGCACTTTATTTACTACTTCCCGATTAGCTTCGTCACCGCGCTGATGGTGGGTCTCCTCGTGAGCGTGGTGATTCCGCAAAAGCAGGTTGCGTCAACGCTCACGGTCTGGAGTCGAGAGGGATGAGGCGATGGAGCGACACAGGCGAAGAAATGCTGAAACGCGAGGACAGCAAGACTGAACGCGAGGGTAGTCTCGTTCGCGAAGCTCGGTCCGAATTGTAGCGGTCAGTCTCGTTACTCCAGGTCGAAGTCGAGCGCGATAGTCCCTGTATCCGGCAGGGTGATTTCGGATGTCATGAAGCGCGCGTTGTCGGTCCTACTCGAGTTGTCGGCGGGTTGTGCCATGACCAACACGGTGTAGGCCCCGGGGACAAGGTGCCCGATACGGTAGGAGCCGTCGGCAGCTATGTCGCCGCCACCGAGTGTGTTTTCTCTCTGAGCATGGATCGTCTTGATGTTGGACGCCGTGACAACGACATTTCCCGCAAGGATCATGACGTAGCCGCGCTCCGTCGGTTGAATGCCGGAGACGTTGCCGGCAATTCCGGATTCACCCAATAGGCGAACGGCCACGGATGCAGTCTCGTTGGGCTGGATTATGGCTTCGAATTTGGGGAGGCATTCGTAGCCAGATCCCCCATCGACATTGAGATGAACTCTGACTTCTCCGCGAAGCATCCCGGAGGGCACCTGCTCAAATCTGAATTGGCCGTCATTGAGAAGCGAAAAGTGTTCCTCTTCACCTCCGGGAACGGGCACGGTGCCACTCACGATTCCGTCCAGCTTCGGATCGCCAGCAACTTCAACGCTCCCCTCAAGGCGTCCCACCTCGGCTGGAAAGTCGATGTCCACGGCGGTCACTTGCCCGTCGGAAACGGCGGCCGATCGCGAGAGGCTTCGCCCTCCGAAATCAGTCGGCCACACTATGAGCTTCGCCCGGACTTCGACCTCGCCCGGCTGCACATTCGTCAATTCAAACGTGCCATCGGCGGCGGTCACGACCTCATCCGATGAGCCTGTCCCACCTGCTGCGGCAACTGCCATCACAAAGACGCCTTCATGGGGACTGCCGCCCAGCCGCACAACGCCTCGAAGCACGCCGCCTTTCGCCAACACCACGCGGACCGGCGGTTGTGGCGATCCGGATGACACAACGACTCGCGCGGACCCCGCAGCGTAGCCGGCACAATATACGCCAATCACCTGAGGGCCGGGCGACAAATCGGGCACGGAGAATGAACCGTCCTGCGCGGACTTCGCCACGGCCTCCTTGGCAACCTCCTCCGCCTTGGAACCAGGGTAGACCGCATACTGACACGGAACCTCTCCAAGGAGGATGGCGGCGCCGGGAATCGGCGCGCCGTTCGTGTCCACAACGACGCCACCTAGCGTCAATCCAGGGGACATCTCGAGTGTGATTCCCTCCAGATGCTGTCCCGGGGCAAGCGCTACTTGTTGGAACGCCGGCATATACGTATCGGCTCTGGCGATTACCGTTGCCTTGCCCAGGCATGCGTCAGTAACCTCAAAGCGCCCGTGGTCATCGTTAACGGGCTTGAAGAAGTCTCCGTGGCGGGAGTCGAGAGTTGTCACGTGACTAGACGCCACCAGAACCTCCGCGGAACCGAGAGGCTGTCTTGTCGCCGCGTCGATGACGCGGCCTGAGACGGTTGCAAGTCGGTGCATGACGAAATCCGCGTCTTCCGTTCCGCTCTCCACGTCTCGCCCTTGGAGATCGTAGTGTTCTTTGCTGAGCTGGAGCGAGCGCATTCCGCGAGGCACCTGGGTGAGGCGGTAGTATCCGTTCTCGTCGGTCTCGACCATGGGCGTCTCGAATGGGGGCTCGGGGCTTCCCACTTGACGACCAATGCCCACGCTGACGCCCGGGAGAGGTGCGCCGTCATCGGTGGTGACGTGGCCTGCAATGACGAAGCCGTCGCCCTCGTAGGTTACGAGGATATCCTTCAGCACGTCGCCTTCTTTCAATTCGACTTGCAGCGCCTTTCGCGTCGCGTCGAAAGTAATATCGCTCGTCACGCCCAGGCTGTAGGTTCCGGGGGGTAGTTTCATCAGCGTGAATTCGGCGCGCTCATTCGATTTCGATTGATACAGTTGTTGGTAGGCCTTGTCGTTGTGGTTGTAGCCGGCGATGGGCATGTTCGCGAGAATGCCGCCGCTCTTGGCGACGGTGCAACCCTGTATGCGCGCTTCGCGGAAGAGGGTGCAATAGGCGCCCGTCACGCCGTTCGCGGTAGCGTCAAAGGGGGCGTGGTTCAACGCAACGAAGCCATCTTTCATTCCCCAGACTCGGAAGTCCGCCCAAGGCTCGGACAAATAGAGCGTGTACGCGCCGTTGGCATCCGATTCGCCCGTGACTCTCGGAAGCCTCGGATTGCGGCCATGGTAGGCGCCGTAGACGACAGCGCCGGCGACGGGCGTTCCGTCGGTTTTCAGAATTCGCCCGCTAACGGGGATGCCTGAGGGCTTCGCGGTTGCGGCGGGACGTCGGTTGTTCGCGGCAAGAACAGGCGCTTCGCCGGACTGTGCGGCGGGCGCATTTGTTGGCGTGGAGGATGTCGCTGCCGGAGCCGCGGATGCGAACGAAGGAATTGAGAGATCCATTTGCGAGAAGAGCGCAGCAGTACCGCAGAGCAAAACGATAGCCGCGAGGCTGAGCGTCAACTTGCTACCCAATGCACCGCCCAAGCCGAGGAATCCATAGCCCGCCCCGGCGCCCGTTGCGGCCGCCGCCGTGTTTGCTGTGGACCACGCCGCGCCGGTGGCCAGCACGGTCCCCAGGATCTTACGCGACTGGCTTTGCCGCCGGGCGGCCAGCGTATCGTCTTCTTTGAACTCGGCCAGCAATCGTTCGCCAAGCGCTTCTCGCGCTCGCTGCAGGCGTTTGCGGATCGCGGCGTCCGATTGCTCGAGGATGCCCGCGATCTCCTGACTGCTCTTGCCGGCGAAGTATTTCAGCAGCAAAACTTCGCGCGCCTCGGGTTCCAGCATGTCAATCTGATCGCGCACGGCCTTGCGCAGCTCCAGCCGCGCGAAGTCCGGCGCTTCAACGAGGTCTTCGCGACTCGATGCCTTGGCGGCCTCGTCTTCCTTCCCGCGCTTCTGCTGCATATGAGCGACAACATTACGCGTAATGATCGCCAGCCATGCCGCGAACTTCTGCCGTTCGCGAAGCTGGTCCAGATTCCGATACGCCCGCAAGAAGGCCTCTTGAGCGACGTCGTCCACGTCGGTCCGGTTGCCGAGCCGCGCATAGGCTATGGCCTGCACGATCGGCAAATACCGCTGGACCAAGACGCCAAACTTCTCTTGATGTCCTTCCAATACTGTGGTAATGACTGTCTCGTCTCGCGGAGTGCCGAACCCAAACATTTACCGAATCTCCCTGGTTGCATTATAGAGTCCGGGGAGAAAGGAATTGTGACATTTTGGGCGAGGGGGATTGACGAACACGGATGGACACGGCGCAAGTCTTAAACAGAAGCTCCTAGGGTTTGGGTGCATCTCCTTTCGCGAGGCCGGATTTCGCGCGTTGCTCGGGTATCCAGCGGTCGAGAATATCGCGGCAGTTCAGGACTTTCTCCCCCAGGTCCACGCCCACGTAGAAATATTGGCAGGCGGCCTCGAAGCCAATGCGCGAATCGTCGCTCTGCAGGGTGCGCAAGCGGGTTGCGAGTTCGATCTCGTTTCGGAGGATCGCTTCCAGCGAGTCGAGTACTTTGGCTGCTTCGACCGGCGCGGTGAGAGTGGCGAGCTGGTCGCGCTGGATAACGAAAAGAGTCTGGTTGGCGACGCTTTGAAAATTCGTCGCGCACGCCTCCGCGATCCCCATTTCGGTCTTGAGTTCCGGAGAGATGTCGCTAACGAGTTCTGCTTTCAAGGTGTCGAGCGTCTCACGGAACCCGCGCGCTACGCGGTCGAATTGAGCAGCGAAGACGTTGGGCGGATAGGGTCCGCGCCAGGTGTCGATGGCGTCGAACGGATACGCAAATCCAGTGGCCCCTTTCGCGCGGTAGTCCGTGGGCGCGCCCCACATTAAGTTGGCCGGACCCATGTGCACGGGGCTGTTGTACAGTCCGGCGGTGGAGAAGGGATATTCGCGCAA
>JBHEKO010000199.1:0-4168 GCA_041859475.1 Candidatus Hydrogenedentales bacterium | reverse complement strand
AATAGGCGGAGCCATCGTCATACACGGGAACAGTACCGAGGATACGGTGAACGTCCCACGGGCCTTCGACGCCGATGTTGACGTGGCCACCCATCTGCGGGTATGTGTAGTAAATCTCGTATACACGCAGACTCTTGACCGAGCCGTGAGGGACCCCCTTCAACCCCTGGCCCTTATACACGTCGGCAATGTAGACCGTGGCATCGGTCTCGTCCAGCTTCACGCGTTCGGGAATGACGGGCGGGCGTCTTGTTGCGCGGAAGGGGACTGGCTCGAATAGCGAGTAACCGGGAAGCGATTTCAGCAAGAGCACGTTGTCGTATATGTCGACAAGATAGATCCCCCATGGCGATTCGGGATCGGGCTTGCAGGAGACCAGGAAGTATTTGTCGCTTAACGGATACGGATGCAGGAACCTGGGCCACGAGTCTTCGACAAGTTGGTCCATGACCTTAGGTTCGACCTTCTGACCGTATCCGGGAATCCGCTGCACGATGCCGTCGCCTTCGAAGCGGCCTTTCCCCGGATCAAAGATGACCAGTTCGCCCATCCGAGGCACGCCATGATGTCCGGAGACTATCGCGACAACCGCGGAGGGACTACCGGGAATGGGGCGCGCGTAGAAGATGGAATTCGGCCAATAGGAATTGCTTCCGTAGTATTCGACTTGGTTCGTGCCGTCGGGATTCATATGGAAGAGCAAGCGGCTAAAGTAATGGGGCGTGTCCGAATATTCCCAGCGGCTATAGATGATGCGTCCATTGTTCAACACCGTGGGACACCAGTTGTGATCCTGATCAAAGCAAAGCTGACGAATGTTCTGGCCGTCCGGGTTCATCAGACATAGGTTTGCGACGGTGTTGCTGCCGCCGACACAGGGTACGCCCTGGAAACAGCGGGTCGATGCGAAGGTGATGCGTCCATCGGGGAGATAACATGCATCGTAGTTGTCAACATCCGGCTCCTGGCCGGGCGTCACTTGCCGCAGCCCCGAGCCGTCGGCGTTGATCTCCCAAATCTGCCAACGCCCATTGCTGCCGGGCATCGAGAACAGCATTTTGTCTGCATCGAAATTGAGGTCAACGTCGCCGACGAAAAGGCCGCTCTCCGGTTTGAAGAAGGGCTTTAGGTCACCTTCGGGCCTGACCGGCGAGAACACGTTAATCTCGTTCTCGTACCCGCCCTGCGAAATGGCGCAGTTGCCTTGCCAGTTCTGCGGCAAGCCGAGGTTGTTTTCCGCACGCTTGACGACCAGCAATTGATCAAAATCGAGCAGGGGATTGGCCAGCAGGGCTTCCTTTTGGAACGCCTTCAGTTCTTCAACCGTTTTGCGGGCAAGGTCGGGATCGGCGGCCATGGTCGTCAACAGCGCGGGCATGCCCTGTTCGTATGCGTCGAGGCGCGCTATGAAGGATGCGCCATCCTTGTATTTGTCGGGAAACTCCTGGGCTAGACTCTCGATGGCCCTGCGCATCGCGGCAAGATCGACGGGCTTCAGCGCCGCTACGGTCTCGCGAATCTTGCAGGCCTTCACGTAGAGGTCCAGCCAACGCGGGTCATCGGCGGAGACTGCGGACGCAACCAAAGCGTCCAGTTCGGACTGCAGAGGCTGTTTCACTTGGCCGGTATTGCGAAGAACCGATGTGATTGCTCGCTTGGATTCACCGGCGATATCGGCGCCGTTGAAGAGGCTAACGTATGAACTGTGCTCCATATCGCGCTTAATCCAGGCGAATTCGGCGGGAAAGTCCTTGGCGATGCGCGTCCAAAGCGCGTACGAGGGGTCACTCGATAGGGAGAAGTAGAAGGCGTGACCACCATTGTTGTTATAGATTTTCATCAGGAACGCGTTCTCGCCCTGATTCAAGGGTAGGACTACTCTGTCGTCGTTGGGGTTCGCGTTTCGGGCCACGTCGTGCGAATGAATCTTCGCTCCGTTCAGCCATACTTCAACCCCGTCGTCGCTGCCGATGCCTGCGGCAACTGTCTGAGCTTTGTCGGAAGTGATGGTACGATAGAGGTAAGTCGCATTGGAGTTGCCATCCGAACGCAGGTCTAGCACCCTGCCATCGGCCCAGAGGTCGGGATCACACTTGGTCCACAACGCTTCCCCTTCGGGACTCTTGGCATCCAGATTGACGCCCTGCTCAGGGAAGAACGTGTCTGTGAAGGCGGCAGCCTTGAGGGGCGCGGTTATATGCCATGGGCCCAATACAGGCGTTCCAGCGGTCGTTTGACTCTGCTTCCACGCCGAGTACTTCGCGCGGGTCTGAAGCACCGTATCTTGCCACGAAGAACTCTTCACATAGAGTTGATCGGCGACCTCATCTTGACCGTGGGCAGCGAAAATCAGACTGCTCGCGGCGAGGACCGCCATGACAGCAACTTGAAGCATGCGGGTCTGCATTGAATTCCCCCCAAATCGAACGTCCCAATTTCACGCAAATCGCCCACGCCAGAGGGCGCGCCTGCCCTCCGGCGTGGATGGTTCTATCCAATTAGAGTTTGGCCTTCGGGTGACTGAAGCGCAGGCCATTTCCATCATGATACGTGGCATATTCGGTGACAATGGCGCCTTCGGGTGCATACATCCAGTGCCACTGTTCCGCGCCGGCAAGCATGCCGACTTCGCCGGGCATCAGTTTCTTCTCCGTGCGGGCAACAGCGCACTCCTTGTGCGATTCTGGGATTCGCGCTTCCACACCGGGAGTCGGCGTGCCTTCGCCGTAGATGTAAATCCAGCCGTACCGAGGTTGCCATCCCTCCAGCTTGGGGCCAGCATCCGCAGTCTTCACGTGCTTATGCTCCGGAATCATCTGACCGGGAAGCAGGTAGATTTCGTGACCGAAATAGTTGTCTTCCTTATTGTTCAACCAGAAAATGCCGGCCATGCCCACTTCGGTGAACTTGCCCAAACCGAAATCGAGGGCCCAGAACTCCTCGGTCTTCAAGCGGTCGTAGATGGGATAGTTGAAGTGCCGCATCATTTCGTAATAGGCCTCTTTGGCGGCATCGGCATTGAACTTGCCGTCTGTGTAGAAGTCTTCGTTTCGAAGTGCTTTCATGGTTCCTGCCTGTTGTTCCGCGGCATCGGCGATGCCCGCAATCCCGGAACTCGCCACGCCCGCGACGAGACCGCCCAAGACTGTGCGTCTGCTGATTTCCATGACCCATTCTCCTTTTCGTCCGATTCGCGTATGCCGCGGACTATTTGCCTTTTAGGTCGTTGTAAAGCGCGAAAGCATTCTCCGGGCTTTCCAGCTTGTGGACCACCGCGCCGACGGCTTGCGCCATGGCGACGGGATCGTCCGCGCCGAAGATGTTCCGGCCCATGTCGACGCCGAGCGCGCCTTGATGGATCGCATTGTACGCCATTTTGAGGGCGTCGAGCTCGGGAAGCTTCTTGCCGCCCGCGATGACGATGGGAACTGGACAACCGGCCACAACCTCATCGAAGCCCGTCTCGCAGTAATATGTCTTGACGAAGTGCGCGCCGAGTTCGGCGATGACGCGGCAGGCCAAGCCGAGGTAGCGCGCGTCGCGCACCATCTCTTTGCCGACGGCCGTGACACCCAGCGTCGGAATTCCGTAGCGGTTACCTTCGTTGATGAGATACGAGAGGTTGGCGAGCGTTTCCTTCTCGTACTCCGCGCCGATGCATACCTGAGTCGTAATCGCGGCGGCGTTCAAGGCCAACGCCTCTTCCACCGTCACGCCGATGACTTCATTGCTAAGTTCCTTGAGGACGGTCGCCCCGGTGCTGCAGCGCATCACGACGGGCTTGCGGACACTGGGTTGGATGCACGTACGCAGAGCGCCTCGGGCGCACATCAGGCAGTCCACATGTGGAATCAGCGGCGGGACGACCAGATCGATCCGTTCCAACCCCGTGGTCGGCCCCATGATGTAGCCGTGATCGAATGCAAGCATAACCGTACGGCCTGTCTTGGGATTGAAGATCTGCGATAGCCGGTTCTTCATTCCCCAATAGAGGTGTGCCGACCCTTTCAAGAAGAAGCCGGGCGTCTCCATGGGAACATCAACGGCATAGCTCTTTTGTTCGGCTGCGTTCCCCGGTTGTACTTCAGGCATGTGACTCCACTCCTTTCCAAAATCCTCGAAAGATCAACGACACGGACGTCGCGCCGGGATCTTGTGTTCCAATGCT
>JBHEKO010000088.1:0-13591 GCA_041859475.1 Candidatus Hydrogenedentales bacterium | reverse complement strand
ACTGTCCTTAATGCACGGATATAAGGACCACGCATCGGCATAGACCCAGCCAACTCATATTGAGGGAGGTAATCGTGGAGAGACCAGGATCGATAAAGCGATGGACGCGCCGGCAATTCATGAAAGGCGCCATGGCCGCGGCGGGGGGATTTGTCGCGGTGCCCAACATCATTACTTCGGCAGCCCTCGGTGCGGCAGACCGCACGGCGGCAAGCGACCGCATCACGGTAGGCGTTATCGGCGTGAGTGGCCGCGGACGCGACGACATGCGCGCGTTCCTTGCGCAGCCCGACACGCACGTGGTCGCGGTGTGCGACGTATACAAAGACCGTCGCGAGGCGGCGAAGGAACAAGTCAATCAGCAGTACGGCAACACGGATTGCGTCGCGTATAGCGACATGCTGGAGCTGCTGGATCGGAAAGACATCGACGCGGTGCTCATCGCGACGGGCGACAATTGGCATTCGGAAGCGTCCATCATGGCGGCGCGTGCGGGCAAGGACATGTACTGCGAGAAGCCGTTGAGCGTGTGCATCAACGAATCGCGGGAAGTCGCGAAGACGATGCGTAAGCTTGGGCGCGTCTTTCAATGCGGCACGCAACGGCGGAGCCTGGGCAATTTCCGGTTCGCGGCGGACCTTGCGCTGAGCGGCAAACTGGGCCGTTTGAGAGTCATGCAGGCGGAGGAGTCGACTGGCTTCAACGTGCTGGATTACTCGATTCTGCCGGAAGAGCCGGAACCCGCGAAGGACGTGTTCGACTGGAACCGCTGGTTGGGCCCGGCGCAGTGGCGTCCGTACAACAGTAAGTATCCGACGCGCGGATTTTGGAGCGGGCACGTGGACTTCAGCGGCGGGTCGATCTGCGAGTGGGGCAGCCACACGGTCGACCTGTGCCAGTGGGCGAACAACACCGACGATACGGGTCCCGTGGAGTTCTGGAAGGAAGGCGACCGCCACTGCGCGCGGTATGCGAACGGCGTGAAGCTGATCATCCGCACCGGGCTGCGGTTCGGGTCGTGCCCCGTGCGGTACGAGGGCGACGAGGGCTGGGTGGAAACGGGCGATTCGGGTCAGGCGGACGCGTATCCGAAATCGCTGTTGGGGAATCGCGGGTTCGACGGCGGGTATCCGCAGGACAATCACGTGCGCACCTTCTTGGATTGCGTGAAGACGCGGCAGCAGCCGAACGCGAACGCGGACGTCGCGCATCGCTCGATCTCGGTGTGCCACGTGGCCAACATCTGCAAGCGGCTGGGCCGTCCCATCAAGTGGGACCCGGTGAACGAAGTGTGCATCGACGATCCCGAGGCCAATCGCATGACGTCGCGGGCCTATCGCGAGCCGTGGTATCTGTAGGAACTATCGCGCGATTCTTCGAAAGAGTCGTTTAGCGTTTCAAGAAAGGTAAGACACATGACGCGGACAAGATTGATACCGGCCCTCCTCGCGGTCGCTTGGACGGCGGTATTGTTTACGGCTGGCAGCCCATTCGCCGCGATGGCCGATGAGGCGGCAACCGAAGATCAGTGCATCGCAGTGGTGACGGGCGATGCCGGTTGGCAACCCAAGTACGAGGCGTGTTATCGCCTGCGGCAGGTCGGCACGGAGAAGTCGGTGCCGGCGCTCGCGACGCTGCTCGGCGACGAGAAGCTGTCGCACATGGCGCGGTATGCCTTGGAAGAGATGCCGTACCCGGAAGTGAACGATGCGTTGCGCGCGGCCATCGGGACGACGGCCGGCGCACCGCGCATGGGCGTGGCGATCACGCTCGGCGTGCGGCGCGATGAGAAGGCCGTGCCGGTGCTGACGCCGCTATTGAACGATCCGGATGCCGATACCGTGCGCGCGGTGTCGGGGCGCTCGGCCGCATTGGCACGCCGGATGCCGCGAAGGCGCTGCTTGCGTTCGGCGCGTCGGCTCCGGAGCCGGTGAAGCCGGCGGTTATCGAAGGCTTGCTTACGGCGGGTGAACGGTTGGTAGCGGCAGGCAACCTCTCGGACGCCACGCCTATCTACGAGGCGCTTATCGCGCCGAGTTGGCCGGCACAGGCGAGGGCGGGCGCATTCCGCGGCTCGGCCATTGCCGATCCGAAACTGACCGCGGAGCGCGTACTGACGGCATTGCGCGGCGAAGACGGCCTGCTGCGGGATACCGCCGCTCAGCTCGTCGCGGCGACGACGGGCGCCGATGATACAAATGCATACGCGGCTGCGTTGGCCGCGTTGCCCGCGCCGGGCCAAGCCGCGTTGTTGCGCGGCTTGGGGGGGCGTGTCGATGCAGCAGCGCACCCCGCAGTGCATGACGCAGTTGCAGCGCTGGTTTCGAGCGGAGACAAGGACGTCAAGCTTGCGGCGATAGGCGCGTTGTCGAAGGTTGGCACTCCGGGCGATGCAAACGGACTGGCGGCGCTGTTGTCATCCGATGACGCCGATGTGGCGAAGGCTGCGGAGCTCACGCTGGCGAACGTGAAAGGCAAAGACTGTGACGCAGCGATGGCCGCTGCCGTCGAGACCACGGCCCCGGAGATTGGCGCGCGGCTCCTCGTGCTCTTGGCGATTCGCATGTCCGATCTCGCCGTGCCCACGGCGGAGAAGGCGCTGGGAAGCGATGCCGCGCCGGTACGTAGCGCGGCCCTGAAGGCGCTGGCTCAGTTGGGTAAGAAGGAGCAAGTCGCGCTCGTTGTGGACGCGTTGAAGAAGGCTCCGGATGAATCGTTGCGGACGGACGCCGCCGATGCGTTGGGGTCCATCGGGACCATCGTTGGAGACGAAGCGCTTCCCGCGATTCTCGACGGCATGAACGGCGCGTCGCCGGAAGCCTCCATCACGTTGTTGCGGACGCTCGTTCGCGTGGGCACGCCGAAGGCCCTGGACGCGGTCGTGGCCGCCATGAACGGATCGGACAAACCGATCGCCGATGAAGCGGCGAAGGTGTTGTCGAATTGGCCGTCGGGCGATGCCGCGCCGCACCTTCTCACGCTTGCCAAGGATAGCAATGCCACGCGGCATGACCTTGGCCTGCGCGGTTACGTGCGTTTGGCGCAAGCGGATGCGTCGTTGGATAACAAGGCGGCGATGTTGAAGACCGCAATGGACTTGGCCGGCCGCAAAGAAGAGAAGTGGCTGGTGCTCGCGGCGTGGGGCACGGTTCCCACCAAGCAGGCACTCGATGCGCTGGCTCCCCTGCTGGATAACGACGAAGTGCGCAATGAGACCGCGGCCGCGATCATTTCCGTGTCGGCCGCAATGGTCAAGCAGACTCCGGAGCGGAAGGACGATGCCGTGGGCGCATTGAAGGCCGTCCTCGACAAGTGTAAGGACGACGGGATTCGCGAGCGCGCACAGAAGACGCTGGATAGTCTGGGCGGATAAGAGGTCCGTCGGGATCCAGAATCGAAAATAGAAACAGCCACGGAGCGCCGGGGGATCGGCATTCCGTGGCTGTTTGCAGTTTTCGGTTTCGCGTGGCAAGAGGACGTTTCGGCGAAACGTCCCTACCTTTCATTTGCGCTCCGCGGACGTTTCGGCGAAACGTCCCTACCTGGTGGTTATCTTCAATTCGATTTGGGGCGATGTCAGGCGAAGGTAGTGGAACATCGCGTAGACGAAGATGCATACACCGAACATTTCCAGGGACTCTTCGAAGGTAACCAGCGCAGTGTATAGCGGGCCCATGTAGCCGCCCTCCGCATCCACGCGTCCCTCAAACATTTCGAATACTATCGCTCCCGACACATAGACGATACCGGACGCCACAAGCAGGAAGGCCACGTTGCGCGGAAGTGCGAGAAGGAATCGAAAGAACAGGGCGAAGACAGCAAGCGCAAAAATGCCTCCAGGAATCACCCAAAGGTAAAACAGGAAGCCGGCAGGTTTGACTCCCTCGGCTATCGCGAACGATTGCAGCACGGCGCCCAGCCGTTCGTGGAGTTGGACGGTTTCATCGACGGCGAACAGAACACACATCGCGGCGATCGCGCCCCAGTAGACCCAATACGTTGTCTTTCGGCCGCGCTCGCAAAGGGTAACGCCGCAGGCCACCGTCCCCGCAATCAGCCACTGGACGGACGACCAGAAGGAGGGGATGTTGTACTCATCCTCCAGATTGAACAGCGCCACCAGTCCCTTCAGATTTCCGTGGTCGAAGCACAGACGAGACACTTGTCCGACGATGTGCAATACGACGAGGCCACTGCTGACTGCGATTAGGCACAGAAACACGCGGCGAGGCGAAATATCGATCGACACGGTCGCTAGTTCCTTCTGTCGGGCCGTTGTGGATTTCGAGCTTTTCCCTATCGCGCTTACTCGTCGCTGCCGATGGTCTTGTATACGATTCCTCCGAGCACTGCGCCGAGCATCGGGGCTATCCAAAACATCCATAGCTGAGACAACGCCCAGCCGCCGACGAAGAGCGCGGGGCCGGTGCTTCGAGCAGGGTTGACCGAGGTGTTGGTCACGGGAATGCTGACGAGGTGAATCAAGGTGAGGCAGAGGCCGATGGCAATGGGCGCGAGGCCGGCGGGGGCGCGTTTGTCGGTAGCGCCGAGAATGACCACCAGAAACATGCAGGTCATCACGACTTCGCAAACAAACCCGGAGAGCAACGAGTAACCGCCGGGAGAGTGCTCGCCGTAGCCGTTGGACGCGAATCCGGCGCTAAGCGAGAAGCCCGCTTTCCCGCTGGCGATGAGGTAGAGGACACCGGCAGCGAGAATGGCGCCGAGGACCTGCGCGATGATATACGGGACCAGTCTTGCGGCGGGGAACCGTCCGCCGACGACAAGCCCGACGGATACGGCGGGATTGAGGTGACAACCGGAAATGTGGCCGATGGCAAAGGCCATGGTGAGCACCGTAAGGCCAAACGCAAGAGAGACCCCAAGCAGTCCGATACCCACGTCGGGAAATGCAGCGGCCAGCACGGCGCTGCCGCAACCGCCAAGAACCAGCCAAAACGTGCCGACGAATTCCGCGGCGAGACACTTGCCAAGCTTCATGTTGCCTCCTTTGGTGTGAGAGCACACCGCCCGGGACAGATCACGACACCACCCTTCACGGACAACATAGTATATGAAAGGAGAGGTTCTGCCAAGAAGGAAGGTGAGCGCCTTTGGCGCGTGCTTACAATGCTGCCCCGCGCGCTCGGATCGCCTCGGTGCGGCTAGCGGGAGATCTCCACGGCGCGACCACCCCATGTCTTGGCGAAGTCGTTCGGTTCGCGCAAGCTTTTTCCAAAAGAGGGGTCCCAAATCTCCGCGCGACCGTCCTTCACTCGCATCAACGCCACGGCGTGACCGTCAATCTCGGTCGAGAGATTGACGAAGACAACCGCGGGCGGGCGAATGCGCGTAATGTCGCGGTCGGGGATCATGCGCTTCTTGCAGGAGAACCCCAGTTCCCGCATTCCATACACGACTTGGCCTGGCGACGTGCCTGCAACTGTGGTTCCGAGCAGCGCCACCATGTCCGCCTCGCTCTTCGGCGTCCCGAGCAATCCGGCTATGTTTGCGCACGCCACCGCGGCGCACGAAGACCCGGAAGTTTGCATGATAACGCCGCCTTCCGATATCTGCGGTCTCGCAAGTTCGGGGACGCTCACGAGCGCGCTGCTCCGAAAGAGATGCTCCGCCCCGCCCAGCAACGCGGCACATACGACGGGCAGGAACCAACGGTAAGGACTGCGCGACAACAGGGCGAGTGTGAAGATTGCCCCGAAGGCAAATGCAATGGTGGCGACATTCACTAGCCACAACGCAGGCACGTTCCAGTATTCGACAATCACGGGAAGATACCACGACCACGCGGGATAGCTACGCACCGACAGCAGGATGGGATTCGCAATGATGAACGCGAAGGAAAGAGCGATCAGGCCGGGCGCGGACGAGACATCCACTGCCGCTCCAAGTCGAACGCCGCGATGAAACATCGCGCGGCCATAGCGCGCGGCTGGCCACAGGAGCGCCAGCGCGAGGAGGACGTCAAGCACGATAGGCGTCGCATTCATGAAGGGCGGGCTACCGTGTGTTTGGTGCGCCGGACGCCGAGCCTCATGACGATGGCGCTTCTCGCCGGCGAATGCGCGCGCGGAACGACTCCATGTAGGTGTAGAACACGGGGGTGATGTAGAGCGTGAGGAGTTGCGAGAAGATCAAACCGCCGACCACCGCAAGGCCGAGTGGACGCCGCGATTCGGAGCCCGCGCCCATGCCGAGGGCGATGGGCAGCGTGCCCATCAAGGCGGCCATCGTGGTCATCAGAATGGGGCGGAAGCGGATGAGGCAGGCGCTGACGATGGCGTCGTAGGGATTCATGCCGCGATGCTCGCGGGCCTCGATGGCGAAGTCGACCATCATGATGGAATTCTTCTTCACGATGCCGATCAGCATGATGATGCCGACGATGGAGAAGATATTGAGGTCCATGCCGAAGAGTTGCAGCGTGATCAACGCGCCGACACCCGCGGCGGGCAATCCGGACAGAATCGTGATCGGATGGATATAGCTCTCGTAGAGGATGCCCAGGATGATGTAGATGACGAGCACCGAGCCGAGCATCAAGAGCCCCATGCCTCGCATGGACGATTCGAAGGCCTGCGCGGTGCCGAGGAAGCTTGGCGTAATGGACTGAGGCAACAGCGTGGCAGCGATGCTCTTCACCTCGTCGACGGCATAGCTGAGGGCATAGCCCGGCTGCAGATTGAAGGAGACGGTCACGGCGGGCAGTTGACCGACGTGCGTCACGGTGAGGGGACCCACGGATTTGTTCAGCTTTGCGACGGTATTGAGGGGAACGAGTTGCCCCGACTCGGAGCGGATGTACAGCATCGCCAGCGCGGAGGGATCCAACTGGAACTCAGGCTTAAGCTCCACAATGACCCTGTAGGTGTTGTTCGGCGCGTAGATGGTCGACACTTGCCGCGAGCCATAGGCCGCGTAGAGCGCCGTCTCAATTTGGCGAACCGTTACGCCCAGAGCGGAGGCCTTGTCGCGGTCGATATCGATATCGAGTTGCGGGCTGGATATCTGGAGATCGCTGGTCACGTCTTGGAAGCCGGGGAGTTCGCGCAGCTTCTCTTCGAGCATCGGGGCGTAGCGGTAAAGCTCCGCCGTGTCCGTGCCCTGCAGCGTGAACTGATACTGGCTCTTCGTCAAGCGGCCGCCGATGACGATCGACGGACGGTTCTGCGGGAACGCGCGAATGCCAATGACTTCGGAAAATTTCGCACGGAGTCCTTGTATCACCGCGTCAATTCCTTCACGCTCGCGGCGCGGCTTCAAGTGAAGGAACATACGGCCTGCATTGCTCGAAGAAGAAGAGCCGCCCCCGCCGATCGCGGACATGAATCCGTCCACGTTGGGATTCGCCAGCACGATGTCCGCAAGGGCTTTCTGGTGGCGGACCATTCCTTCGAACGAGACTCCCTGGGCGCCCTCGGTGGATACGAAGATCTGCCCGGTGTCTTCCAGCGGAAGGAACCCTTTGGGCATCGACTTGAAGAGGTAGCCCGTGAGAATGATAAGAGGTATTAGGCCGAGCATGGTGGCCCATCGGTGGTGCATGACGAACTTCAGGCTCAGCTCGTAGGCCCGGAGCGTGCCGTTGAAGATGCTTTCCAGCGCGTTGTAGAAGAAGCCGTGGCTTTCCTTCGGGGTGTGGCGCAGGAAGCGGCTGCAGAGCATCGGGGTTTGCGTGAGCGAGACGAATCCGGAAATGAGAATGGCCACGGCGATAGTGACCGCGAACTCGTGCAACAAGCGGCCGATGATACCGCCCATGAACAGTACGGGGATGAACACGGCCGACAGCGAAAGGGTCATCGACAAGATCGTGAAGCCGATTTCCTTGGAGCCGTTGTAGGAGGCTTCCATCGGAGATTCGCCGCCTTCCATGCGGCGGACGATGTTTTCGATCATGACAATGGCGTCGTCCACGACGAATCCAACGGAGAGCGTCAATGCCATGAGCGAGAGGTTGTCGACGCTGTAGCCGAGGAAATCCATCAAGGCGAACGTGCCGACGATGGAGAGGATCAGCGCGAGGCTGGGGATCACCGTCGCGGTAACGTTGCGGAGAAAGAGGAAGATGACCAAGACGACCAGGCACATGGTCAGCACGAACGTGAACTTGACGTCGTTGACCGACTCGCGAATAGACTCCGACCGGTCGATGAAGATCTCCATGTTCACCGATGCGGGCAGTTGCTCCTGAAACGTAGGGACGAGCTTCTTGATGGAGTTCACGACTTCGATGGTGTTGGTGCCGGGCTGGCGTTGAATCGCGAGCACGATCGCGCGCACGCCCTTGTACCAACTCGCGGCCTTGTCATTTTCGACGCTGTCGGTGATGGTGGCGACGTCGCGCAGGCGCACGGGGGCGCCGTCGCGCCACGCGACGATTATCGGCTCGTAGGCCTTTGCGTCGGTCAATTGTCCGGAGGGCTGGAGCGTGTAGGCTTGGTGATCGCCCTGCAAATCGCCCGCGGGCAAGTTCACGTTACCCGACTGGATCGCGCCGACGACCTCGTCGATGCCGATGCCGCGCGAAGCGAGCGCGCGCGGATCGATCTGCGTGCGAACGGCGTACTTCTGTGCGCCGTAGATTTGAACTTGGGCGACGCCGCTGAGCATCGAGATGCGTTGCGCGATGTAGGTGTCCGCGAATTCGTTGACCGTAGACAAGGGCAAGACAGGCGACGATAACGCGATCAGGATCACCGGCTGATCGGCCGGGTTGACCTTGCGGAACGTAGGCGGGCTGGGCATGTCTTCGGGGAGGTCGCGGCTCACGCGGGTGATAGCGGCCTGGACGTCCTGCGCGGCGGCGTCGATGTCGCGGCTCAGGGTGAATTGAAGCGTGATGTCGGTGCTGCCGAGCACGCTGGTCGAGGTCATCGAGTCGATGCCTTCGATGGTGGAGAATTGCTTTTCGAGCGGCGTGGCAACGGACGCGGCCATGGTTTCCGGGTTGGCTCCGGGCAACCCCGCGGACACCTGAATCGTCGGGAAGTCGACATTGGGGAGGTCGCTCACGGGAAGCGCGAAGTACCCGCGCACGCCCATCAAAAGGATGGCGATCATGACGAGGGTCGTCATGACGGGACGTCGAATAAAGAGCGCGGAGACGTTCATCCGGCCGCGACCTCTTTTGCCTCGGCGTCATCGATAACCTTGACGGTCGCGCCGGGGGCCAGTCGCATTTGGCCGTCGGTGACCACCGTCTCGCCGGCCTTGAGTCCTTCGACGACAATGGTCTTCCCGTCGACGGCCTCCCCGGTCTTCAGTTCGCGAATTGCCACGGTAAGGTCCGCGTTCACGACGTAGACATACGTACCCTTCTGCCCTACCTGGATGGCCTCGGACGGCACCACGACCGCGTCCGACAGCACGCCGATATCCAATACGACACTCACGTATTGCCCCGGCCACAAGCGGCTGTCCTCGTTCGCGAAGGTGGCTTTCAGGCGGATGGTGCCGGAGCCTTGCGCGACGGCGTTGTCGATAAACGACACTTCGCCAGTGACGGGCTTGTCTTCTTCGTTGGGCAGGATTGCCGAGACCTTGAGGGAACCGCCCGCCATGGCTTTCTTGACTTCGGCGAGGTTCCACTCGGGCAGCGTGAACGAGACGTAGATCGGTTGAATCTCATTGATAACGACGAGGGGCAGCGTGTCGTTTGCCTTCGCCACGTTTCCTTTGTTGATGAGCAGGCTACCCGTCTTCCCTTTGATGGGCGAGCGGATCGTGCAATAGTCGAGTTGCAGCTTGGCATTGTCAATGGCCGCGGAGGAGACTTGGATCATCTCGGCGGCGGACTGCACGGCAGCTTCGTTGGCGCGGACGGCCGCTTCGAGGGCAAGCGCATTGGCTTGCGTCTGGTCGAATTCTTCTTGAGAGATTGTCTTGCGTGAGAGCAGCTCCGTGTCGCGATCCAATTCTTTCTTGGCGTTTGCCGCTTGAGCTTTGTCGCGCGCAACCATCGCGATAGCTTGCTGATGCTCCGCCTTGACGCGGGATAGATTTGCTTCGGCCTCTTTCAATGCCACTTCGAAGGGACGCTTGTCGATCGTGAAAAGGACTTGGTCCTTTTCGACGACATCGCCTTCCTTGAACATGACTTCGGTGATGATGCCGGAAACCTGCGACTTGAGTTGGATCGTTGAATAGGCCTCGCCGGTGCCGAAGTTCCTCAATTGGACGGGGACGGTTTCCAAAGCGGCGGCGGCTACATGAACCGGTGTGGCGGGCTTGGGTGCGCCGGCGCCAGGGCCGCCTGTCTCAACTTTCTTCGAGCAGGCCACGATGAGGAGCAGGGCCATCGCAAGCGAAAGATAAGCGCCGCGCCGGACCCATTGCATCGTAGCGTGTGCGTGAATAGACGTCACTGCTTTTCTCCGTTGTCGAATTCCGAATCAAGGCGGATACCGCGCCGTTCGAGAAGCGTGCCTTCCGCGGCGTAGAGTCCCGTGAGCGCTTCAATGTATCGGACCCGCGCGGTGACTTCATCGACTTCGGCCTGGATAAGATTGCGTTGCACGATCTGTACGTCCAGGTTAGTCGCCTTGCCGACGGCGTTGCGGTCTTGTGCGATGCGCAATTCTTCCAATCGGCTGTTCACCGCTTCTTGCGTCGCCCCGATCCGTTCCCACTGCCGCTCGACTTCCACGATGGCTTGGCGCACTTGTGTGGCGACGCCCTGCTCCACGTCGGACACCGATGCGCCCGCCTGGGCCTGATACAGCTTCGCGCGGTCGTGTCGCGCACGTTCGCCGCGGTAGAGGATGGGCGTCTCGAAGTCGAGGCCGACGCGGAAATTGTCGAAGGCCGACGAGTCCAGGAACGCGGACGCGTCGTTCGACGACGTGCCGCGGCTGGTACGGCCATACGTGGCCGTTAGGTCGAGACGCGGCAACAATCCGTTGCGCGTGCGGACCACGTCCAGATCGCGGTTTGCCAATTCCAATTGCGACTCGGCCAATTCGGGGCGATACTGCATTGCAAGCTGGTCACTCAGTTCCGGGTTGACGGCAACTTGCGTCACTTCGGGCTGATCGACGGGCGCAAACGTCAACTCCCACACGCGATCCGCGTCTGGGTTAAGCAGGCGAATCAGCGCGAGGGTTTGCGAGCGAATCGCCGCGCGCGCGTCGGTAAGGTCTGCCGTGCGCGACGCCTTCTCGGCCTTGGCCGACATGACATCGCCTTCGACGATCTTGCCGACGGAGTAGAGATCTTCGTTTCGCCGCAGTTGCTCGTCGGCAAGCGAGACCGCGAACTCGCGGATTTTGACGACCTCGTTTGCGAGGACGAACTCCCAATACGCATCCTCAACCACCGCCGCGATCTCCAGGACCCGGCGGCGAAACTCCTGTTCGCTCTGGGCCGCGAGGTTTCTCGCCTGTTTCAAATCGACGAGATTCACGTCGAGTCCACGGCCTCGCAGCAGCGATTGCGTGACGCCGAAGGTCCACGCGCCCAGATAATCGTCGGGCGCGAGATTCGTGTCCGTGTGCGTCGCCTCGCCCGTCAAGAACACGAGCGTGCCCGTTGGCAGGTAGTTCCGCACCGTGACGGAACCGTCGGTGCTTTCTGTTTTTATGAACGGATGCTCCGGCTGGCCCAGGATCGTGACGATACCTTGAAGGTCGCTCAGGGCTTGGCGATTGATCGCTACACCCTGTTGAATTGCGTCTAAAATGGGCGTCGCGCTTGGCGTGCCGCTCCCGGAGCCAGCGCTGGTCTGCGTGGTACTCGACGAGAGCAACGACGAGGCCGAGGTTTTCGTGCTGTAGGTGGCCGCGCGCTCCCGCGTATCGCGCCCTGTCGAAAGGGTCCCAAGCAGAAGCGGGTCGAAGGCCGAACGCGCCTCGGGCTCGAAGGTCTGGCCCACCTGGGGTCCGAAGCGGGCAACTTCGAGGCTTCGATTGTTCGCGATGGCCGTGAGCAAGGCGCCGTCGCGCGTCAACGCGATGGGCTTGTCGTCGCCCGGTTTGGCGGCAACCAAGAGGCCGGCGGCCCGCTCGTTCAAAGACGCTGCCGGCTCGAATGCGGACGGCGTAGCGGTGGGCAGCGGAATGCTCTCGGACGAATAGTGGGCCTTGTGCGTCGCGCACGCGCTCGCAACGAGCACCATGGCGCCGGCGGCAACGGCACTGCGCACCAGGCGCGCCATGCGGCCTGCCGTGTCACGAGCCTCCGGGCAACGGAATCGGTTCGGAATGCGCCGGCAAAACTTCACCGGTATGTCGTTTCGATCAAACACTCGTATCCATGTGGGGCAAACCCACTTTCAGGGCATGTTGCTACCGCGGCCCCTGCGGTTGGACGCGAACACTGCATCCCACGCAGAATAGCCGAGCAAACTTCTTATTGCGGGCATTACGATTGGAACGTAGACAAAGGCGCCGCAAAACTCAGGCCGTTAGTACTTGTCTCATTGCGGCGCTTTGGTTACACGCGCGAATCCCCGCCGAATGCTCCAGCGTCGAGCGCCCAGTATAGCTCAAAATGCGCGTGAAACCGACTTTCATCAAAGCCGCGCCGGAAGGGGTCAACCTCAGGTAAGGCCGAGGCTTGTCTTGCCGCCCCACACCTCGCTGCCCGCGCGTAGCGCACCGCCTTCGAACCAGAAGAAGTCGACTGTCTTCGAGTGCATCATGTCTTTGCGTTTGAAGACGGTGAAGGCGAGGCTGCGGCGCTTCACGTCCGCGCACGCGTCGTCATAGACTCGCGGCGAAATGTCCAGCCATGAGGCATTGTCGCGGCCGCCCCGTCCTTCGGGAATGAATTTGTAGAGGTGCCAGCCGTGGAGTTGGCCGCCGCGCTGTTGGTAGTTTGCGAGAAGCTCGGCCAATTCCGGCAGTCCGTGCACATTCTGCGAGGTGACCACGGTGGAGATGGTCACGGACTTGCGCGCACTCAGAAGCGCCTTCAGTCGATCGAGGATGAGGGCGTGATGGCCGGGGCCGTGGCGGCGCAGCGCGTTGTGGACGGATGCGTCGACGGAGTCCAAGGGCAAGACATAGCGGTCGAAGCATGCGAGCGAAGGATACGACTCGGGCATGGCGATGCCGTTCGTGCCCACCTGTACGAAGAAGCCGCGACTCTTCGCGGTTGTCGCCAAGGCGACCGTGTCGTGCGGCCACGCGAAGGGTTCGCCGCCGCCGAGGACAATGTTTTCGATGCCGCGTTGCTTCAGGTCGTCCAGGAGTTGCGCCGCTTGCTCAAAGCGCATGGTGTCCATGCTGTTCTCGGTAATGCAGAACGTACAGGTCATGTTGCATGCGGGGTGCAGGAAGACAACGGCTATGCGGTAGCCGGGATTCGTCACGCCGTGCAACTTGGATTCGGGCGGCAGAAGTGTATCGCTCTCGTTTTCATCAGGGGTGCCTTACAGCGAGATGGTTTCGAACGGCCAGTCCAGCAGCGTGGCCACTTTCTGGAACAGCCTTGCGTTATGGCCTACGGACATGGCGAAGTGGTGAGTCGGGCCGTGGGCAAACCACGCGTCCATTAACTCGCGCGGTTTCATGGCGAAGCGCACCGGGGTCATAGTGTTGCCGATGCGTAGAATCTCGCCGTCGGTGGCCGT
>JBHEKO010000064.1:0-4148 GCA_041859475.1 Candidatus Hydrogenedentales bacterium | reverse complement strand
CGTGATCTACGGGTCCATCGAACGCTTCATCGGCATCCTCATCGAGCACTTCGCAGGGGCTTTCCCGCTGTGGCTCGCGCCCGTGCAGGCCATGGTCATTCCGGTTGCGTCCGCGTACGAAGACTACGCGCGCGAGGTTCGCGACCGTCTGTTCGACGAGGGCTTCCGCGTAGAGATGGACGCGAGCGACGAAACGATCAAGTACAAGATCCGCGCCGCGCAGACGCAGCAAATCCCCTACATGCTTATCATCGGCGAGCGTGAGCAAGACGCGCGCACCGGGGCATTGCTTCATCGCCGGCGTGGCGACGAAGGGGCCGTGGGTTTGGACGATCTCGTAACGCGGTTGCGCGAGGAAGTTACGAGCCGCGCGTTCGACAGCGCGGAGTTGTAGCCCTCGAAATTCTTGCGGCGCACCGTTGGCGTCCTCTCTTCGGTCGTGTGTATTCATTAGCGTCCGGGTTCCATCCCGGGCGTTTTTGTTTTCGTCGGAAACCAGCAGACAACAGCCGCGATAGGTTCCGCGTGAGCGACTGCCGTTGGGTTTGCGCGAGGCCTTTGAGTAACTCGTAGGCCACGGTTTATGCAACGTCTGCGGTTCAACCGGTTGCGAGATTGTGGCTGCTAACAGCCCCGTTTTCCCTCCCCGCAGTCGCTTCGCTTGAGATTCACTGTTCCCATGTATAGGCGGAAAATCTGCTGCACTGCCTTGACGTGGAACGCGCGTGATGGTAAGGACTTGGGCGTGTAGGGGGGGGCAGGGAGAAGGGGGAGACCGTTCGGTTGCGGGGCTACGCCACAGCAAGACCAATCCACAACGAAAGAGCTTGGTTCGTCCCAGACTCGCGGAGCTTGCGCGACTTGCCGAATCTTCGGCGTGCATTTCGCCTCGTTAGCACATAGGAGCTAACCCTGCCGGCTAGTAGTGGTGGCAACCCTTAAAATAGTTCTTGCGCAAATAGAACAGTCATGATATGTTCTCACTCAAGTAGGGCTGCGGATCTCGTCCGCAAGGGTTGCTGCATAATTCTGGGTCAACAGTGTCGTCTCTCCAATAACGTTATTCATCCGTTCGTGTAGGGTGCGCGGGGTAGCGTGCATACGCCCGGATGAATTGACTGAAGTGTGGGTATTTCTGTCGTTCGCGTTTGAGTCTGCACGAAAACCGCGTGACGGCGCAAAAAAAGCAGTAGTTGTTTCTTGCGGGATAACTATGTCCAGTCGCCGCACGCATAGTGGGGAGGGAGATCCATGAGAAGACCTCGGTGGTCAGTCAATCGAATTGTCCCGGCCATATTGTTGGCGCTCCTCGTCCTGGGGTGCCAAACTGCGACGACGCAGCGGATGTACTTCGCTGCCGTCAATGTTGATGAGGACAATCCCACGGTCAAGTTCTACCGAATCTCAATCAACGCAAAGGCAAGGAATCTGACAGCCGACTATCGCGCTGGGTTCTACAACGCCACCGCAGTACGCGAGCTCTACGGCGAAGTGCCCCCGCCGGGGACTTCGCAGCCACCCGATGCCACCACCAATGCGGGGCAGTTCATGGTTGCGTATGATCCCGCGACAAAGCAATGGCAGTCAATCAATGACAGTCTCTTCACAATCTTCTATGGCGCAAATTCCAAAGCTATGGGAGAGGCCGTGAGTATATTCGCGAAGAACCAGAAGTCTGGCGAGCAGTTCGGAAAGCTCCTTGCGTCGGCAGTCGGCGGCGACGCCTACCAGGATTCGCTCGATGCAGAAGCGCAGATTGCGCAGGAAAAGGCGAACTCCGCCGCAATTAGCGAGTTGCTCAAGGAGTCGGCAAAGAAGATCGAATCGGCAACGGGCAAGCAAGCAGTCGATCAGGAGAAGCTCAAGTTTGCCAAGATTCTGGGTACGTATTTGGGTATACCCAGCGGCGAAATTCCCACGAAGGCCGACGATCTCCCACCGTTTTTTGCGAAGATCCTGAAGCAGCTCCAAAAAACCAACAACACATCGGAAGAATAGGGAGAGTACCCATGTTCAAAAACTGTCCCTTCATCATCACAACACTTCTCTGTTGTTCGATTGCGCAGGCTCAAGGCAGTCCTCAAGGGGCCGCCGCGACCGCGCTGGGTATCTTCACCGGTCTTGGATTGGGATCGGAAGCACTAACCAGATCCAAGCTGGAGGTCAAAGTGGAGATGTTCCAGGATACGGACGTCAAGCCCCCCGACTTGACCTCTTCCAAGCCAGGGAATTCCAAGAATATCCATGCGAAGGCGCTGGCTCCCGGCGAAGAAGAGCGAACAAGGCCATTCAAACTTGGAGCGCCGTCAGCCCTCTACCAACTTGCCAAGAAGGCCAACGACCCCACACTCACCCCAACGCTCGCCCAGTTGCATGCCGTGCGAACGCAACTGCAACCGATTATGGCGCGGTTCGAGAAAGTCAACGGAAGTCTGGACGAAACCATAGACTTCCTGTCTCGGTATGACCTCACCAATCGCGGAGCCCCGGAGACCAGAGAATACCTCAAGTCGTTACGAAGCAACCGCGAGAACATGATCCAGGCATGGGTTGCCTTCACCGAAGCCATGGAGGATGCTGAGAGTGACGGTGAGGTCTCAGAGTCCGAAGTGGGTGCGCTTGCGGAGAACTTAGCTGCATGCAGAATTCAACTTGAGAAGTCCGAACCGGCGGTCCCTCCGCTTTACTTCGAGTTGCTCGGCGCTCAGATCGTCCTTGCTCTACCGCCACCCTCGGAACCTGGAGGGGTTTTACCCGAGATCGGGCACGTGATCGAACTCGGGTATCAGCTTGCGCAGGAGCCACAGCATGACCCTGAAACTAGCATCGCAAAGATTCTTTGGTCAACGCGCGCGTCGTTGTTGGCAATCTCCGCAAACGAGAAGAGAGAACTCGTTGAGAGCGACCTAACGGCTTTGGACGCTCTTCTCGCAGGCCTCGGCATATTGCTTCCGGGGGAGCAACTCCTCGCATTGGAGTCAGAAGGTGATGTCTTGAATGCGTTAACGCGGAGCGACAAATCGCTATTTGCCGCACTGAGCGCCAGCCGTACGGAAGCCTATCTCGCGACCTTTTCGTCAATCACGTCCAGCGCGAACTTTGGACCTATCGTCAACGAGGTGATGCAACAAATACTTGCGAAGAACGCCATGCTCGATTCCATCACGGACAAGCGGTTTGAGAAACGCTGGGTGGTCGTGAACAGGGCCAAATCGGTTGGGCGGACGGGCACGCACAACACGGTCATCTACCTTGAGAACAATGCGACGCCTATTGTCAAGAGCGCAGCTTTCGATCCAAGTGAGTTCATAAAGGCCAATGCGGTGCTTTACGAGACTGCATTTAACTCCGCCGCTGCCGTATTTGGCATACCGCTGGCCGGCGAACCGGCGACCCCGTTGAACTCCGCGAACCTATTCGCATTCAAGAAGAAGCAACGGGAAATCGAGCGCGAGAAAGCGAATACGCGCCGGGAAATCGTCAAGACTCTGACGGGCATCATGCACGCGCAGAACGCCAAGCCCAGCAACTGAAATCTGAAGGACGACCATGTGGTTTTGGCAAATTTGAGACGACGATAGAACGTATAGCAGGCCCCATAGCAGAAAGTTAAGAAGGAGATCTCCATCATGGCACAAGCACCGTTTGAAGCAGAAGTCATCGTCGAGAAGACAGACGTTCTGAATGTCGGAAAGCACAGAAAGGTGACCAAGAAGAAGGGTGAGAGAGTATGGGTTGAGTACTTCGTCCCTCATGGCTCGAGCATTGTAACAACACTGGACGAGAAAGGAGAGCCATTCCGCGGCGCCGTGAACAGCGACGATATCGCGAAAGTATGAATTGGTCGACGATCCTGACCGCGACACAAGCGACCGCCTTCTGAGTACTGGCGAGCCGCAAGAAAGGACGAGATGCGACCGTACCACGCCACGCGACTTCGCCTACAATCGGGTTTGGACCGAGTGCTCGTTCGCGCGCTTCAGCGTGACCTGCGTGCGCTTGGGTATTTGGGCAAGGGGATCGATGGCGATTTCGGCCAAGGGACGGAGCGGGCCGTTCGCGCGCTTCAGTATGACTTGTTGCACCACGCTGGTGGAAACGGCGCGCCGCTCGCGATACGCGAGTATTGCGGAGGGCGCGTCACGGCG
>JBHEKO010000058.1:0-7850 GCA_041859475.1 Candidatus Hydrogenedentales bacterium | reverse complement strand
CGAATGGACTTCGCAACCATGCAATTCCGGCGGCGATCTGATATTATTGCGCAGACATGGGATGCGGTCTGGAGAGTAAAGGGGTTCTATGGAACTGAGCACAGGTGAAAGAGCGCTCAAAGCGTTGCGCCCTGTGCGTGTGCTGCATCCGGTCCTGCTGGCGCTTTGCCCTTTGTTCGGGCTGTATGCTCAGAACCTGGACACGGTACAAGCCAGTGCCATCATTCGCCCGGCGCTCCTCTTGATGGGGGTAGCGTTGGCATTGACGATTGCCCTTACGGTCGTGCTGAGAGACCGCTATAAGGCAGGGCTTGTAACTTCCACGATCCTGGTCTTCCTCGTTGTTGTATGGGGCGTGCTGGAGGATCTCATTTCGCGGGTGGTCTCGCTATTTGCCACGGCTCCGCCCGCTGTGTTCTATATCTTGTATGTTCTCTTGGCGTCTGCTGCGTTTGGTTTTGCAATATATGAGTATCGTGAGGACCGCAAGGCGCTTCGCAAGCAGTTGATCTTCCTTGCGGCGATACTTGGCATTGGCATAATCATTGCCACGTTCTTACTATCGCCGATTTTCGGCCGGCGCGCGGCTTGGCTCATTACCGCCCATTTGCTCATCACGGCGTACGCCGTCGCCGTAGTTGTCCGTTACCCCGATGATTTTCAAGTCGTGACGCGTTCGGCAAACTGGTTCAGCGGGATATTGCTTGGACTCTATGTCGTGGTGATTTTCTACAACTGGCCGCAATCTTTCGGTGCTCAGTCCACACTGCCGGAGCTCACCATGCCGCAGGCCGGCTCCGACAAGAAGCACGAGTACCCAGATATCTACTTCATCGCACTGGACGGATATGGGCGTGCCGACGTGCTTCGTTCGTTCTATGGTTACAACAGTCTGCCCTTTGAAGAGGCGCTGAAGGCGAAGGGATTCACGTTCTGCGAAGAAGCTACGTCGAACTATGCCGACGCTTCACTTGCCTTGACGTCGTGTCTGAACTTGGAATATGCCCACAATCTGGTTCCCGAAGACAAACGGGAGACTTCGGGCGCCTTCGAACTCATGGACCTTTACCACGGAAATCGCCTTTTCCCGTTTCTCCAACAGCGGAGCTACGAGATTACGGCATTTTCCCCCGGCATCGAATCCATGGAACCACGGAAGCCCGTGGACCAGATCTTAAGGCCGCCATACGGGATCACGGAATTCGAGATGGTGCTCCTCAACCGCACGGCCGTCGTGCGGTTCATGGAAGGGGTTTACCATTTCCGTTATGGGAATCCGGCGGCCTGGGGATTCTCCCACTTGCGAAAGCATGTGCTGTTCACTCTCGATCAGCTTCGGAGATTGCCTGAAGAAGCCTCCGAATCCCCACGATTCGTTTACGCCTATCTGCCTATACCCGAGCCGCCGTATCTGCTGACTCGCGACGGCGGGATTGCGCAACCGTTCGGACCCGGTTCACTGGGAATCGACCGATACTTTCGTGGAATTGAAAATGAATACCGGACGGCTTATCTGGACCAGGTCTCTTACTTGAACAAGATGCTCGATACCGTGACCACGGCCATTGTCGAGAAGTCGAAGCGTCCTGCATGCATAATCATCGTTTCGTGCCGAGGCGCGCACGTCTCTTTCGATGCATCGGAATCGCTGCCCAAGGAACGATTTGCCACGCTTCTGGCGGCCCGTTTTCCCGAGGGACAAGATGCGGGCCTACCCAAGGACTTGAGTCCTGTGAACCTATTTCGAGCTACGCTTAATACGCTCTTCGGGACCGATCTACCAATCCTGCCGGATCAACACCTGACCCCATCTCAGGACAAGCCCTTTCAGCAAGTCCCAGCTCCGATCTGATTCATCGTCTTCCGCGACAGCGCCCTGAATTTGGTGGAAAACCCTTATTTGGCGGCGGTCTTTTCCGGTGCGCTTAGTTCGTGCACGGTCGCGATGATTTCTTCCTCGATGGTAGGCGCCCAAGGTCCGTACAAACCGTAGTACACCTGGGCGCCTCCGCCCTCGTAGCCGCCTTCCCGGAGCACGCGCAACGAGGGGATATACGCGAACACGTCGTTTGCATAGGCAACGACGAACTGCTTGTCGCGGCCCAATTCATACTTCAAGCGGAGCGCGTAGTCGACGACCACCTCGCCGCTCAGAATGGTGAATTGAAGCGTGTCGGCGAATTGCCAAACCTGGATCGGACAAGGGTAGGTCGCGTCCAGCGAGCCTTTCTCGTCGAGTTTCGCCAGCAGCAGCTTACCCAAACGCTGCTGATACACATCGGAACTATTCGCAAGTTCCGTGAGCTTTTCGCGTGTAGGCACTTCGTTGAACTTCAGCGGGATTTCCTTGTAGGCCGCCCGCAGTGGGCCGTGCACGTCGCTGGCGGAGTCGCCCACGGTCTCGACTACGGTCTTGCCCAGCGCTTCTCCATACTGCTGGGCAAGCTCGACGGTTCGGCGGGGTATCGGATTCTGATCGCCGCCGCACCCCATGCAAAAGAGGGCGATCGCTCCCGGTAATTCTTGTTCGACATGGGCTTGTGCGAAACCTGCGTAGTCGCCGCAGACTTGTTGAAGGGCGAGCACCGTGTTGTGGCAGGCGTATCCAAAAAGCACAGCCTTGATCGAGGAATCGGGACGACGGGCTACGAGTACCGGCACGTCGTGATCGACGGGGCCGATAGGGTTGAAATCGTTGATCACTCCGTCGAGCGTGTACTTGCGGCGGTTCTTTGCGAAGTCCGCTTCGCCGATGCCCCAGCGGAGGTTGCCTGGCTCCAGATCTTTCAGGGCCAGACCCACGACCTCGACCAGGAGGTCTTTCAATTTGTCGCTGTACGCCTCTACCACGCTCCAATTCTCCGGAGACATGTCGTACGTCGTGCGGAGATTGTCGCGCAGAACGGGTCCGCTGTGCGTATGGGACGAAGTAAGCGCCAAACGCTCCCGGGGGATGCCGAAATCGGTCTCGACACGTTTGGCGACGGCCCGCGAAATACTTGCAGGGAGTCCGACCAAATCCGTTGTCACAAAGACGGCTCTAGTTCCAGCCTCGTCTTCAACGGCAAGGGCCTTTGCGAAGATGTCGTGAATCTTTCCCTGGGAAGGTTCAGTGCGCGACGCATAGCCAGCCAGCCAGATGGGTTGCTCCGGGGTGATCACAATCCGCCCCGCGCCGACCTTGAGGCCTTCGGCGTTGGCCACGCAGGATACCGCGATGGCAATTAGCAGCGTCTGACAGACACGCCGGTAGTGCTTCATTGGAACCATCTCCTTAATTTGGTGAAGAAACTCATGCGTGCAATTATGCCCCAAAGGCTCATGGCCGGACATCCTTTGGCCATTTCGCAACGAACTCTATCATCGGCACACGTTTCAGTCCATGCCGAACGGCATCCAGAGGAGCATACCCCTTACGTTGCCGCACCTGTTTTGACATCTCCGGACTCGTAGTGGCCGGCAATCTCGCGGGGCCTAAGCGCGCGCGGGTAGACTGCGACGTGACATATCTTGCCCTCAAATCCGAACAGGCGGTCGCTTCGTCCTCCCAGCCATACACCGGGGGTGTCGGGCGAGCACCCCAAGTTGAGTTCCCCTTCCAGATCCGGCGCCGATCTCCCATCCAGATACGCGGTGACGCGACGGCCATCGCGGGCCAACGTGACGTGGTACCAGCGTTTGAGCTCCAGCACCGTCGAACCCACCAAGGTCTCTCTCCGCTGGTTGCCGTTGTAGACGATTAGCCGTCCGGCCATTGACCCGCCACCGTGCACGCCTCCAATCCCCAGATGGTCGCCCGGCGCGTCCTCAGCACCATCGACGCCGCGCGAGAAGAGATACCCCGTGACGGCGCGGGCGTCGATTGGCAGCCCGTTCCAGAACCAAAACTCGACCGAATAGGCGCTGCCAAGCTTGGGCAATGAGGCGGCCATTCGTCCTCCGGCGAAATGCGCGGCCCGGCAGATGCCGTCAGGTTGCCCGGCTTCCGCGAGCGGCGGCCCTTCCAGAAAGAAGGCCACGCCCTGTTCGTACCGTCCATCGCGCCCGTTGCCCGATATGTCGCGGCAAACCGGCTCGGCGATCGTGTCCATCGGCCAGTAAGCAAGGGGGCGCGCACGCCGAACCGCCCTGACATAGGGGCCGTCTGTCCTGGGCATGAGCTGCGGCTTGCGTCCGGCCGTCTTCTGGAGAAGGCGCAACACTTCTTCGACGATGTGAGGCTCGGCCGAGGGCTCGAGACCTGCGGTGCGGGCGGGCCAGGTGTTGTAGCCGCCAAACGGAAACAGCTCAGGCGGGGGAATGTAACCTTCGGCTCCGTTTGCCAATTCGATGTTCATGGTGTGCGCGAATGGGCTTTGGCGTTTGAGCTTCAGTCCAGTGATGGCATACACCTCGCAGGGAATCGCCGTGATGGCGAAATCTCCGATCCGAATGGCCTGGAGCTTCAATTCGCGCTCCGGTTCCGCGCGGAGATGCTGCTCTTCGAGTGCGTACACTTCGGCCTGATCCTTGGGAACGACTCGGTCGCCCATCCCGGCGCGGACGTTGCGCGCCCACCCTTGCCGCTGTTCGGACGGCAACCGGCGTCCGAGCGTGATCGTAGTCTCGGCCATGGTCAAGTTCACGCGGTTGTCGTATTCGATGCGCTTCCAGACCTCCATCGCCTTTGTGGCAACCCGGTCCGTATACGTGGCCAGGTCGACGCCCGTTTGAGGACGCGAGTAATCCATCCAATGCTGATCGCCGCTGGTGCCGTTCGACATCATGGCCACGAACGGGGGGGCGCTCCGACCGGGCGCGATGCGTTCCTGCATGGCCGCGGAGAAGGCGCCGTAGTAGTCGGCGGAGATCGCGGAGACGCCAAAGTAATGCATGGAGTAGTTGGCCAAGAGCGCCAGCGGTCTACCGTCGGGCGTCCGCACGGCCAACAGACTCAATTCAGGGTCTTCCGGCCCGCAAGGCCCGATGTAGTCCGGGTTCTGGTAGCCGGGATGCATCATGGCGCGAACCGTCGGTTCGCCGAAGGGGTCGCCGCCAATCCGGTCTGGCCGGCGAATCCACACGCGACAGTTGGTGTCCTCACTGTCGGCAATTGAGCCCCAGCCTACTTCGGCGGGAACGCGGTTGGCATGTGCTTGGCGGATGCATTCGACGAGGCGAGCAGGCAGAAAGGCCGCATAGGTTTCGTCGCATCGCGAACCGAGTGCGCCCATGGCCGACGGCGCCGCGTGGGTATGGTTGGCGGCGATGAGCATGTGGTCCTCGCGGATACCGGTCGCGGCGCTCGCCAGCCGTTTGACCTCATCGAGCATCTCGCGGGGGAGCATCAGGCTATCCACGATCACCAAGGCGAGCCCCGTCGAGCCGTCATCGAGCACCAATCCTCGGGCGAACAAGCGGTCATGTACTGTGCTTGCCGTGGCTTCAATAAAACTGCCGCTGGTAATTACCGGTAGCGTTTCCGGCGTGACGTCGACGGCTGCCGCGCCTGCCAAAAGGCCTTTGGGGCGCTTGGCGGCCGTTCCGGCAAGCGCGTATTCCGCCGCGCCCACGGCGGCAATGGTTCCTGCGATCCCACGAGCGGACTGCGCCAGAAAGCGCCGGCGACCCAGTTTGCTGTCCATTCGTGAATCCTCAATTGCCTGATTGGCAGGTTATGCTTTCCGCGGAACGGCCTGGTGGTGTATTTCAACCGGCATTGGGCGACATGAAGTCCTGTGGTTAAGCTAAGAGCCGGCTGGAAGCCAGCGGTACAACACACACGATCGGCTGATACGATACAACTTGGCACGTCAGTCTTGGTGCGAGGCCCAAGAGCCGGCTGGGAGCCAGCGGTAGAACGCACGCGGTCGGTGGATACGAAGCACTGGGCTCATGATCCCTCTCTCGTCTTTCTTGTTATCGCCTTTTGGCGATACGAGCACCCGACCGCCTTGAGAATCGTGAAACTTTGCACAACTCTCCGGTCGAATGCTACTATCTCCCTCTCTGTCTATCAAGGCCGTAGGTGCGGCATGATCGCGGGGGCGGCGTTCCCTTTCGTTTGCAGGAGGAGATTTCGACCATGGCCAAGTACAAGATTGCATTGATCGGGGGCGACGGAACAGGCCCCGAAGTGTTGCAGGAAGCAATTAAGGTAATGGGGGCAGCCGCCCAGCGCTACAACATAACCTTCGATACGACGCCGTATGATTTTGGCGGCGACCGGTATTTGCGCACGGGTGAAGTCCTGCCGGATTCCGCGACGGACGAATTGCGCAAGTACGACGCAATCCTGCTTGGCGCCATCGGGCATCCCGATGTGAAGCCCGGTATCCTTGAGAAGGGAATTCTGCTGCGCGTCCGGTTCGAACTCGATCAGTATATTAACCTGCGTCCCGTCAAGCTGTATCCGACGGTGGACACGCCCATCAAGGGCAAGGGCCCCAAGGAAATCGATTTCGTTGTCGTGCGCGAGAACTCCGGCGACGTGTACACGGGTGTTGGCGGCACAATGCAGAAGGGCACGCCGCACGAAGTCGCGACGCAGGTCATGCTCTATACGCGCCACCAAGTCGACCGCTGCTTGAAGTACGCGTTCGAATACACGAAGAAGCGCAACAAGACGAACACGCTCACGTTGTGCGGCAAGACCAATGTGCTCACGTACGTGTTCGATCTGTGGGAACGCGCATTCCACGAGATGGGCGCGAAGGACTTCCCGTCCGTCAAGCGCGAGTACGCCCACGTAGATGCCACGACGATGTGGATGGTGAAGAATCCGGAATGGTTCGATGTGATCGTTACGGGCAACATGTTCGGCGATATCATCACGGACCTTGGCGCCATGATACAGGGCGGCATGGGCATTGCCGCGGGCGGCAACATCAATCCCGAAGGCGTATCCATGTTCGAGCCAATCGGGGGTAGCGCGCCGAAGTACACGGGATTGAACGTTATCAATCCGCTTGCGGCGATCTTCTCCGCGCAGATGATGCTCGATCACCTGGGAGAGACGGAAGCGGCGGCGTGCATCGAGAAGGCATGCGTAGCGTTCCTCGAATCGCGCAAGATTTCAGGTCTCTCCGCGAAAGAGATCAAGGAAAGCGGAATGTCCACGACGAAGATCGGCGATGCCGTGGCGGAGCTGGTTACGAAAGTTTGATCCTACTGCGAGCTTGGCTCGCTTCCCCCTGTGAATGGCACAGTGGTTCGTTTTTTTGAAGGGCAGGCAGGCGCCTGCCCTTCTTGTTTTCTTGGCCCGCTTCCACTTTCCCAGGTGCCACAGCGTATCTTCCCCTCTGTTCGCTGACACGAGAAATCGTTTCCGGAGAATTCAGTACCTAACGGCAGAAGAGCCGCACTGCGAAATACCAGTGTGTCTGGACAGCCAGAAAGGTGCTGTTGCCTTGTTGCATTCATTTGCCCTCCTACCCCAGACACCCGCTTGAACGGGGCTCGCGCCCGTATTCCCCCCGGCGCGAGCCCCAGACCTTAACCACTTTGAATGCAGGTCTCTTGCACGCTGTTAGGACAGAGAGCCCGTTTCCCGAAGGGTATGGATAGGCGCAGGAAATGCAGGCACGAAGCCAACTTGTGACTGGACTTGCCGCGATCGCGGCATTGTCTGCGCTTGCCGGAGTCAGCGGCAGGGCGCAGACCGGAGAGCCCCACAACGCGGGCGTGGAGGAGAAGACGGTGGCATCCGCCAATCACGCAACGAAGCCCCAGCATACCAACCGGCTCGAGCACGAGACGAGTCCGTATCTGCTGCAACATGCGCACAACCCCGTGGATTGGTATCCGTGGGGCGAGGAGGCGCTGAAGCGCGCACGGGACGAAGACAAACCTATCTTTCTTTCCATTGGCTA
>JBHEKO010000770.1:0-4581 GCA_041859475.1 Candidatus Hydrogenedentales bacterium | reverse complement strand
TAAAAGCGCCGATAGTTGTTCAGGTTATCCTTCGCGCCCATGTTCACGTCATGGTTGCCGGGGATGGCAAACCAAGGTTTTTCCAGGCGGCTCAAAGCGTCGTGGGCCAAGTTAAGTTCGGTCAGTTGACCATCGCTGGCGAGGTCGCCCAGCGCCACGGTAAAGTGCACATCGGAATTGGCGTTGATCATCTCCGCGGCGCGGACGACGATGCTGATGCTCCGGGTATCCAATACGTGCAAGTCGTTGATTGCGGCAAATGTGACGCGCCCGGGGCCGCCCGGCATCAGGTCGACGTCGGCAATTCGGTCGAGGCCAGTGCGCGCGCACCCTGCCAGTCCCGCAGCTCCGACAAGGCCGATAAACTGTCTACGCGAGAGATTCATAGGATCGCTCTCCATGTGAGGCCGCAATGTCGCGGCAATCTTGCCACTTTCCGAATCTGACCATTCGCTTTGCAGGGCATCATTTTGATGGCGTCTCCCCCATGTGTCAAGGACGGCGCATTCCGGAGGACTGTCCCGGAGGGCGAACTCCGGATTTGCGCCAGTCATATCCGGAAGGTGACAATGAAATCCCGGCTTAGGGCTGCACAAGCGGGGCGCGCCGGGCGTGGGAAAGGAGGAGGCCGTGGCAAAGAAGAAGTCGGTACTCGTAGTCGTAGCGCACGCCGACGACATGGAGTTCATGGCGGCCGGCACGGTAGCTCGATTCGTCTTCGAAAGGGGCTACGACGTTTGCGAGTACATCCTCACGGACAACTCGAAGGGGTCGTACCGTCTTCCGCCTCACGAGCTGGTTGAGATTTCCGCGCGCGAGGCGCTCGATGCGGGCCGCGTGTTGGGCCTGAAGGAAGTGCGCTTCGGGGGATATCCGGACGGACAACTCAACGAAACGCCGCCCAACGTGCTCCGCGAGAAGATCATGGCAATGATTCGCGAGGTGCGCGCGGACATCGTGATGAGCTGGGACCCGTTTGCTCCCCTCGAAGAGCACCCCGACCATCGCATGGTAGCGATGGCAACGCTCGAGGCTGCGAGCTTCAGCGGGAATCCGCTCTTTCATCCCGAGCACGCCCACGAACCTTACACAACAACCGAAGCGTATTGGTTCGCGAAATATCCATGGAATGCCGAGTTATTTGTCGATATCGCGACTACCATGGACAAGAAGATCGAGGCCCTGCTGAAGCATGACTGCCAAATGGTGTTTACCGTGGACAGTATGATTGCCGAAGCCAAGGTCCTCGGGTTGGAGCTGCCCGCGCTGCGGAACCTTGGCCCTAACGGCCATCTCGTGCTCATGGAGGCGGGTGTCCGCCGCTTCTCGGCCGCAGTAGGAGACAAGGCGGGGATGACCTACGCGGAGCAGTTCCGCTACGAGAAACTCGGTATGCTGGACATGGCCCTCGGGGCCGCCTTCGTCGAACCCGATTTTGCCTTCTGACGCGACTCCGCGGTGTGATATGATGAGGCTGGTACTGCAAGCTAAGGAAAATGGCGGAGTTGCATTGAATGTCTTGTCCGAGTTTTGTTTTCGGAGTCCAGGTTCTTCATCGCAGGGCTCGCATCTTCTCCCACGCACCAACCGCATTTCCCTTTGGGCTGGACTTCCACGCGTGGTAACGGCGTTGTGTTTCGCAGGCCATCTGTCGCCGCACGGGCAAAATCCCTTCTCGTCGCGTGCCGGCTCCATGTTCACCGCGGCATGCATTTGTGTTATGCGATCGTCGCTCTCGGGATTTGCCCTGCTACTACTGTTTGCTTCCTTGGTCGCTGGATGCGGGCAGGCGGGAGACGAGAAGCTTATTCCGCGAGGACTTACGCCGCTCAACTCACTCGTAAGCGAGCCGACCAGCGACACGCCTGTCGACGGCGACTGGATCGTGTTTCGCCTGCCCGCGGAACCTGGTCACCTCAATATCTTGTTGGACACAGCCGACGCCTTTGGCAATCAAGTGTGCAGCACGATTTTCGAAACGCTCCTCGAACGCGACAACCGGACTATGGAGTGGAAACCTCTTCTCGCGGAATCCTGGGAAATCTCCGACGATCATTTGTCGTACACGTTTCACGTTCGGAAAGACGCGACTTTCTCCGACGGCGCGCCCATTACCGCGCAGGACGTCAAGTTCACGTTGGATCTCATTCAGAATCCTGCAAACGAAACCGCGGACCTGAGGAACTACTATCAGGACGTTACCTCGGCCGAATTGCTTGACGACTACACCATTCGCTTTCATTGCTCGAAACCCTACTTCAGGCACCTCGATATGCTTGGCGGCGGCATTCCCGTCTACCCCAAGCACGTGTATTCGGGCGAGGACTTCAACAAACACCCAAACAATCGATTGCCTGTCGGGTCGGGCCCGTATACGTTCGAGAAATGGGAGACGAATCAGCAGATCGTCCTTACTCGAAACGAGGACTACTGGAACAAAGGTCGTATCCCCCATATCAAGAAGCAGGCCTTTCAGATCATTACCGACGACGACGTCAGCTTTCAGGTGCTGTCGCAGGAAGGGTTCGACTGGGGCGAAACGCGCCCGGAACAGTGGGTCACGCGCATGGCCACACCCGAATTCTGCGACCGGTTCTACAAGTACTCAACCGTCGCTCCTCCAGGCTACGCAACCAACTTTACGTACATCGCATGGAATATGCGCGACCCGAGATTTGAGGACAAACGCGTCCGCCAGGCTTTGACGATGCTCCTCGACCGGCAGGCCATTCTCGACACCATCTTCGAGGGACTGGGACAAGTCGTCTCCGGGTCGGAATCCACGATGACACCGGAATACGATGCGAACATCAAACCGTGGCCATTCGATCCGGAACGGGCAAAAGCGCTTCTGGCCGAAGCGGGTTGGGCGGATACGGACGGCGACGGCATCTTGGACAAGGACGGACAGAAGTTCGAGTTCGTGTTTATGTTTCCCGAAGGGCGCAAGGAGTATGTCCTGTTAGGCACCGTGTTCAAGCAGGAACTCGAATACGCGGGTATCCGCATGACGATTTCTCCGAGGGAATGGGCCAGCTTCCTCGAGCAGATCACGAAGCGTTCGTTCGACGCGATGTCACTCTCGTGGGCGCTGCCTTACAACACCGAGCCGTACCAGATTTGGCATTCGACGCAAACCGAGAAGGGTTCCAACTATCCTGGCTTCAAGAATGCAGAGGCCGACCAGATCTTGGATAGCATTCGCCTGGAATTCGACCGTTCCAAACGCGTCGAACTGAATCACCGCCTCCATGCGATACTCCACGAGGAGCAGCCCTACACCTTCTTGTTCAACCGATACATTCTGTATGCGACATCAAAGCGCTTTCGAAACATCTACGTGTATTCGAAGGGAGCCGACCAGACCGAGTGGTGGGCGCCGAGAGGTTTGCAGCGATATGAATGAAACGTGGACGCCTATTTCCGGGGTGATGTGCGTCGGTCCAGACGTGCGGGCGCATATCCAATTTGAAACTTGCCACGCCGAGAGAGAACCGTGAAAGCGTACTTAATCAGACGATTCCTGCTCATCATCCCGTCTCTGCTCGGGATCAGTCTTGTTACCTTTGTCATGCTCCAGTTCATGCCCGGAAATCCTGCGCTCCTGCGCCTGCAGAAACTCCAGGGCACAATGTCCTCGACCGTCAATACCGAAGCCGTGATCGAGCAGACGAAGAAGCTATACGGCCTCGACAAACCCATATGGCAACAATACGGACTCTGGATGTGGCGTATGTGCCGGCTCGATTTCGGCACCTCGTTCAAAGACAGCCGGCCCGTGAGCGAGAAGATCGGGGAAGCGCTCCCCGTCACCCTGCAACTCAATGTCATCGCCCTTCTCCTCGTATACCTCCTATCCATTCCACTCGGCGTATACTCGGCCACGCACGAAGGCAGTCGCTCGGACGGGTTCATCACCCTCATCTTGTTCATTCTCTATAGCCTCCCCACATTCTGGACCGCGATGCTGCTCATCTATTTCTTTGGCGGGGGCCAATTCCTGAGTTGGTTCCCAACCTATGGATTGAACTCGCTCGGCGCGGACCAAATGTCCTGGGGGCAATGGCTAATCGACCGCGCGTGGCATCTTGTCCTTCCCGTGGTCTGCCTAACCTACTGGGATTTCGCCATCGTCTCGCGCTTTGCCCGCGCAGGCATGGTAGACGTCATTCGTCAGGACTACATACGAACGGCCCGCGCCTACGGGTTCTCCGAACGGGTAGTAATCTTCAAATATGCCATGCGCAATTCGTTGATCCCGATTCTGACTCTCGTTGGCGCACTGATCCCCGCCCTTATCGGTGGAAGTGTCATCATCGAACAAATCTTCTCCATTCCGGGAATGGGAAGGCTGAGCTTCGAAGCAGTTCTCGGACGCGACTATCCGCTTGTCATGGGCTTATTGACGATTTCGGCTTTGCTCACGCTCATCGGACTCATCGTCTCGGACATTCTGTACGCCCTAATCGACCCACGGATTAAATTCGAATAACGAACCCTGTTTCGGAAATAGCGACGTCTCCTTGCGAAACCCTGGCACGCGACAGGTCTCTCGGTTATTGGCAGATCATTGGACGCTAG
>JBHEKO010000626.1:0-31147 GCA_041859475.1 Candidatus Hydrogenedentales bacterium | reverse complement strand
ATCGTACTGATGCGTCGGATTCTGAGCCGTGCTCTGCCCGCCATCGCCAAAGGTCCACAACCACGAGCCGATCGAGCCTCCCGTAACGGTCGACTGATCTTGGAAACTAACCGCTCCGCCGGGCTGTATCGTCGTGCTGGTGATCGCCCCAAAATTCGCCACAAGACTGGCCGTCGCTTTTATCTCGACGGAGACCGGTGTCACCCCCGGCGCGGATACCACGACACTGCCTACGTTGGCACCCGCCACCAGTTTCGAACGGTCAAGGCTCACCGTAATGGCGGCAGGATTGGACGGCCCCGTGCTGTTGCCGGTAGAAGGACTGACCAGTATCCAGTTCTGCTGCGGGGTGATCGTGAACGTGGGCATCGGCTTAGACGTGTAATTCTTGGATACTTCGAACTGCAACGAATTGATATCCGTGCCAAAGTCTAGCGATGTCGTCGAGAGTAAGAACGTTACGAGAAAGTCGGGAGGCGATGTCGGGCAACCCAGACTCAACAAACTCAAAGTTGCAATCAACACTACCGAGAGCAGGTATTTCCTTATCCGCATGCTGCAGACTCCTTGTTCATCGAGCAGCAAAATCAAAGACTACCGGCGATGGCCCACACTCCCCGGTCGCGCGGTCCACTAATGATACCATCATTGGGGTCACTCGATACAACACCCAACAATTTTCTCACTTTGCCCCGATTCCGGCCCGTCCATGCGTCCTCAGACTGGAGCACTCTCAGCCACTGCCTCCACCTCCGCAGTGGCCGCCTCTTTCAATGTGCAAGGCTTGTACAGGGCCTTGAGAACCAGCTCGCCCTTGCAAATGTAGTCGTGGTCGAGAATCTCGTAACCTCGCGAAATCAATGCCTTTGTCAGGCTGTCATACGTGTAAAACGTCACATGCTCGTCCGCATAGGCCCCGGGGGCAACCTTGCCGTACACCCACTCGATCGCCACCCATTGCCATTGCCCATAGTCCGGCGTACCCAGCACCAAGACCCCCCCGGGTTTTAGAATCCGCGTCAGCTCGTCCAGGAGACGCCCATTCTCTTCTGGGATGTGCTCGATGACCTGAGAACTAATCACGCAGTCGAACTCGGCCGACCGCAACGGCAAGCGCATGCCGTCCGATTGAAGCAGGAGCTTGTTGGTCTTGCGCATGAACGCCAGTTTGTCGTGGCGCATATCCACGCCGATTGCGTGCGGCAAATCCGCGAGAATCCGGCTGCTCCCGCAACCGACGTCGCAGGTCGAGACAAAGGGAGGCGTGAACCGCATGATGATGTTGTGGCGTTTGCGCTGCCAATACCGCTGAAACCAGATGCGGCTGTCGTGCGCCCGCCAATCGTAGTCGGGAAACTCGACGCTATTCCGAATCTTCCAGACGCGGGAGAACAGACGCAGGTAGTCGAGTCCGAACTTGATGATGCGCGCATGCGAACCGCCGGATATGCGCGGCTGATAATGAAAAGGGATCTCTCTGATGTGCAGGCCCTGCCCAAACGACAACAGCAAGATTTCAATGAGAATCACAAAGTTCGTGAATTGCGCATCCACCTTTGAAAAGAGATGCTTGCGGTACAATCGAAAGCCGCTCGACAAGTCCTTCACCGGAATGCTGAGTCCCTTCGCGAAGAAGGAATTCAGAATCCAGCTCAGTCCATATCGAAAAAGGGGTTGATCGGCGTGGCCTCCGGGCACGTATCGCGAGGCAATAACGATATCATGATTGACGCGCGCCTCCCACAAATGCCCGATGAACTCCGTCGGGTGCGACATATCCGCGTCCATCGTCAACACAAACTCGCCCCGCGCCTCGCTCACACCGCGAAGAATCGCCCGCCCATACCCAGGCTCCTTTTCGCAGACGTAGCGGAATGGCTCTCCCGCATGCTCCACGACGGCTTTCGTTCCATCGGAAGAATCGCCGTCGACGACTAGCACCTCCCAAGAGATGCCAAGACCATCCAGCGCCTCCCGCAGAAGCGGCATCAAACGGTAAAGATTGGGAGCTTCGTTCAACGCGGGGATGACAACCGAAAGGTTGATCGTGGAAACCTTCAGCGTTACTTTCATCGGCAATAGACCTCTGGGCTCGTGCCCAAGTGCTTAAATTCAGACCGCCCCCGCAATCGTACAGTTCGCCCCATATCACGTTGGCATGACTTCAGGATACCCACAACCGCCCGTAACCTTACGGGTTGGGCCTCGATGAATGCAAGCAATCCCCCCTGTCTCTCCCCGCTGCAATGAAGAGTCCCGCTAAGAGTGTTGTCGGTTACACGATTGTGCGATATACTTGACGATTCGAGTGTGTTGTGATGTGGGCTATGGAATCGGAGAGGGAATTTCATGCGTCATGGGGCGAGCTTCATTGCGGCGCTCGAGGGGTTAAGCAAACCGGCTTTCCGCATCGCACGTGAATTGACGTTGAACAGCCGCTCGGGATTGACGGTACGCTTTCTATCAAAGAAGCTCGAACTCCCGGAAGAAGAGGTCGAATACCTCATCGATGTCAACCATAAGCTGTTCTTTTCCGACCTGACGAAAGTGAAGCTCGTCGCCGAAGGTCACACGGCGGTCAAGCGCATTTCGGAAGGACTGGAAAACCGAGGCGATATCCCCTCGCTTTTCAATCTCGTGAAGAACCTGGAAGCGAATGAGTTTCGTCGGCTCGAAGAGAAGATCGGCGTAGACAAGCCGGGAGGAAAGAAGGCCGCGGCGGAAGCGCTCATCGACATGTGCTACACCCACCCAGACTCCGTCGTGGCCTACGTGGCCAGCCACGAATTCTCTTCGCTCGCCCAGGAAGTCTTCGATCATCTGTGGCAATCGGGCAGCGGTGTTATGCCGGTGAACGCGGTGCGCGCCGCCTTCAATAAGTCCGACTACGAAGTCGAGCAGGCGCTCCTGGATCTCTTCCAAGGATTCGCCCTGTTCGAGATGTTCCGTTTCGATTCGGAGGAACGCCTCGTCCGCATGGCCGGGCTCCTCTCCGAATTGCGGCAATGGCAGGAAATCTCGGGCGGCATGCAGCGCGCACGCGCCCAAATCAAAGCCGCACGCACGAAACCGGAAGACGTCGACAGTCGCGGCCTCGACTTCTCCGAGCGCATCTGCCGGCTCGTCGCGACCGTCGCGGCAAAACCGGCCCGCATTCGCGGCGACGGCGAATTGTTCCGCGAAGACAGACGGCGACTCGCCGAACTCTGCTCCGAGGAGGACGACCCTTCCTTGGCGACCTGCCTCTGGGCGGCGCAAGGTGTCGGCTGGATCGCACGCGTCGACAACGAACTGCGCGCAGCGGACCTTGAAGAACTCTTGGCCATGGATCGTCTCCAACGCCACGAGCTTGTCTTCAATTGGCTGACGGCGGGCGGCAACGAACAGGCTTCCTGTCGCGTCCTGTGCGGACTTCTCGACGAACTGAAGCCCGATGCATGGTATCCCGTCATCGATTTCATCGAACACGCCTTACACGTCGCATCCGACACGGAGCAGCCCATGCTCCGGAATGCCGGCGGCCATTGGCATTATGTGAGCCCCGTGGCGGCGGGCAATTCGGAACGCGGGTTGGCGCGCTCCCTGGAAGAGGCCTTCTTCTGGCTAGGCGTTGTCGATCGCGCCGAGGATGGCGGCCGCAGCCTGTTCCGATTGACCGAACTGGGCCGGTGCCTACTCACGCGCACCGGCTTCGACCGGTTGGCAAAGCGGTTTCCTCCCAAGGGGGCGGAAATTATCGTTCAACCCAACTTCGACATTGTCGTTCCAACCCAAGATACCGACCCGTTGCTGACGGTTCCCCTGGATCAATTCGCGGAACGCCGCAGCACGGGACTCGCCTCCGTCTACACCTTGACGAAAGAGTCGTTCACGCGAGCGATACAAGAAGGTCTCGAAAGCGACGGCTTCGTAACGTTTCTAATCACGCACAATCGAGGAGGCGCTCTGCCTCCCAACGTGATGACGACCCTCGACGATTGGCGCGGAGGCATGAAACGCGTGCGTCTCAGGACCATTCATGTCCTCGAATCGGACGACCCCCTCGTCATGGCCGACCTGCTTCATCGCCGCCGATTTCTCAAACACTTCGAACAACTCGACCCCCGCAAGACAGTCGCGTTCACACGAATCTCCAAAGGTGAGATCGCTAAAGAGCTGGAGAAGGAAGGCTTTGTGGTCGGATAGTTGAGTCTTCCTGCACGACTACGCCTTTGCTGTCTCGTTTCAGTCCATGTCCGTCCGTGTCAGTCCGAGCGCGTCCGTGTTCGTCACTCAAACAACGCGACCGGCAACTGAAACACACAAAAGTACCCAAATAGCAAGAACGCCAGCAACAGCCCAAGCGCATACACCGGATTCGGCCGCAACATACGCGCGACCTCTTTCGAATAGAACCGCGGCATAATCGCGAACAGCGTGGCGCCCACCGCAATAGCCTGGATAGGCGTCAACAACAGCCCGTCGAGAACCGCGCCCAACTTCACCAAGAACACGGGCTTCAGTCCGAAGCTGTACACGATGATCATGTTGGACATCGCATAGACAATCAGCACGAACTGAAACTGCGCCTTCCAGGAAAATCGCCCCACGGAAGGAAACAGGATACGCGCGCAATCCGCCAGCAGCCGGGGCCATCCCGCGAACTGCCCGAGCATCGTGCTGAGCATCGCCGCAAGGCCCGAAAGCACGAACAGGTGCGCGCCTATCACGCCCCATCGCGCGGAGAAGATGTTCGAAAGCTGAGTCGCGACTTCGGAGCCTGTGGGCGCGATGTGTGCAGGCCCGAGTACTCCGGCACCCGCCAGCATGAACGCCGCCGTAACGCTACACCCGATGAACAATGCTATCGTCGCGTCGGCTACGACCACGCGGGTCCAGCCCTTCAAGTGCCGCGCATCGTCTGTCGTGAGCGTGCGCAAGGCCGCCGCATCCAAAGGCTGCCCATACGCTCTGCCGTTGGCCATTCCGTATCCCGCGCCAAACACCCAATACGTGTACCAAACCTGGCTCGCGAATCCTCCAGCGGCCCACCCCAACAACGGCAGGATTTCTTTCCACGTGCCACCCGTCACCCCGGCATTCGTCCGCGCCCATTCGGGGACATCCGGCAACTGAAATGCGAATGCGCCGTGAAAAATACTAGACCACCCGGGCCACGTGCTGATGGCGACATCGAACACGCCAAGGATAATGAGCAGGACAAGAAACGACATGACCTTCTTGAGGACGTCGAATTGACCTCCCCAGACAAGGGCAATCACAACTACGGTGCAACACCACCCCAAAAAGAACGGAGGAAGCGGTATAAAGTGCGAAGCAAATATCCCCGCGACGCTAGCCAAAGCCCCGGTGGCAATCGCTCCGGAACTGACTTGCCCAATGAATACGAGCCAAATGACCCAATTCCTCGGACCAGGCGTCCGCGCCATCATGTCGATCATGCACTCGCCTGTACATACGGTATAGTGCGCGCCCGCGAGTCCTATCCAATACTTCGTGAATATCGCGAGAAGAGGCACCCACAGGAGGCCCGTGCCGAACAACGCCCCCGTTCGCGTCGAAAGGATGACCTCTCCCGACCCGATATACTCGCCGCACCACACCATGCAAGGGCCCAGCATCAATAGGATCGCCAAGCCCCGCGGCGGCGGTTTTACACGCGGCCCTGCCCCCTTTTCCGAATCCATTTGACCTCGGTATTCCGCGACGTGCGCTTGCGAACCACGGCTCATGAGATGGTGGCATAATCCCCCAGCAAAACCAACTGGCCGGAATCGAAGCGAAGCGCTGCTGTTTCCGAAGCGCTCCGACTCCGAAAACCTCCGCGCCCTCTCATCCCTGCGCTGGGTCTCATGCCCGATTCGATCGTTCCATGTTCGCCCCATTCGTGATATGCTCTCCAGGGATTGTTGGACGGAAGGGAAATAACATGCCTGTGACTCTCAAAGCTGGTGATTTCATCGTCGGTCTGGATATCGGCGGAACTAAAATGATGTCCTGCGTGCTCGACCACAAGTTCAAGGTGGTGGGCCGGTGCCGCAAGAAAAGCCGCTCCGAAAAGAACCCGGACGAGAAGCCGGAAGACCGCATCATCAAAGTCGTCAAAGAGTCTATCGCCGACGCAGGCGGAAAGCCCATCCTCGGAATCGGCGTTGGGTCGCCCGGCCCCGTGAGTCCGAGCGACGGAGTCATCATCGACACGCCCAATCTGGGCTGGAAGCGGTTTCCATTGGCTGACGTGCTCAACAAAGCATTCAAAGTCCCGGCGCTCGTGGAGAACGACGTGAACGCGGGAACTTACGGCGAGTGGTGTTTCGGTGAGGTGAAAGACTGCAAGAATGTTCTCGGGGTCTTCCCCGGCACCGGCATCGGCGGCGGGATCATCATCGACGGGAAGCTGCTCCACGGGTTCACCGGCGGCGCGGGCGAAGTCGGCCACATGACCCTCGATGTGGACGGCCCCTACTGCGGCTGCGGAAAACGCGGCTGCCTCGAGGCACTAGCTTCGCGCATCGCAATTGCCTCGCAAGTCGCGGCCATCGCTGCGCGCGGCGACTCCCCCTTCATCCTCAAAAACTGCGGCACGGACCTCGGCAACATCCGCAGCGGTATACTGGCCAAGGCCATCGAAGAAGGTGAGACCATGGTCGAAGGCGTCGTCCGAAAAGCCGCCTACTACACCGGTATCGCCGTCGGCAATGCCATGAACTTCTTCAGCCCGGAAGCCGTGGTGCTGGGCGGGGGGCTCGTGGAAGCGATGCCCGTACTCTATTTGGAGGAAGTCAAACGCGCGGTCAAAGACCACGCCATGCCGTCAATCCGCAAAGGTGTCCGCATTGTGAAAGCAAAGCTCGGCGACGACGCAACGGCGATAGGCGCGGCAAGGCTCATCGCGGACCGTTTGGCGGCATCGTAGGCGCGCGTCAACTGAAGCTGTTCACCAGTTCGCCGATGATCAGGAACCACCCGTCCGCCAGGACGAAAAGGATGATCTTGAACGGCAGCGAGATGAACACCGGCGGAAGCATCATCATCCCCATCGCCATGAGCGTGCTCGCCACGACCATGTCGATGATCAAAAACGGGATGTAGATGATAAACCCGATCATGAACGCCACCCGCATCTCGTTGACGATAAACGCGCAGATCAGCACATGCGTTGGCACATCGTCCGGCGTATTCGGGCGCGGCAGTTTGGCGATGTTGATGAACAAGGCGAGGTCTTTGGGATGGTCCATGACCTGCCGGAACATAAACTCCCGCACCGGGGCCATGCCGCGATCCAAGGCCTCGGTCTGCGTTATCTCCTGATTCATGTACGGGCGTAACGCTTCGTTGTACACGCGCGTATAGGTCGGAGCCATGATGAAAAACGTAAGGAACAGCGCCAACCCGACGAGAACCTGATTAGGCGGAGTCTGCTGCGTTGCCATGGCCTGCCGCAAAAAACCAAGCACGACGATGATCCGCGTGAACGACGTCGTCATGATCAAAATGGCCGGAGCCAGCGACAGCACTGTAATGAGCGTGAACAGCGTCAACGTTGTGGAGAGTTGCTGCGGTTGAACCGAATTCTGCGCGGCCCGGAAGATATCAATCCCCAGCGAATTGTCCGGCTGCGCTTGCCCCAATGCCGCGGACGCCCACACAAGCGAAAGCAACGCCACTCCAACGCACGCCCGGCCCAATCCTCGCGACGCCGTCCGCCGCATCATTCGCCCAGCTCCCGCGTCCCCTCTTGCAATTCGCGCCGCAGACGCGCGATATCGCCGCGCAACGTCGCGATCTCATCGTCCTCGCGTCCGGTGCGCGGCCCCGGCGGATTCGTGCGCATGAACGTCTTCAATTGCGAAAGAAACTTGTCTCCAGCGGGGCTTGCGACCGAATTCGGAGCGGATTGCGCGACCGCAGCCGCCGCGGGATCCGAATCGAACGCGAGTGCATCCATCTCCGCGACGGACGAAATCGAAGTAGGCGTAACGCCAACAATCAGCACCTTGTCCTTTACGCGAATGAAATAAAGGCATGCCTTCGGCGACAAGAACAGCCGCCCCATCAGCGTGCCGAGATTTGCACCCGCGAAAAGCGGCGTCTTCCTGCCGTAACGGCCTATTACGTAATACGTCAAAAGGATAAGTGCAATGACAATGCAGAACGCGGAAGCCCCTTTGCCAAAACTCTCCAACGTAGTTGGGACATGCCCTTCCTGCTGTCCCGTCGAAGACTGCGACGAATTCGCCGGAATCGCTACTTCGCCACTTCCCGAAGCCTGGTCGATCTCCTGGTCGAGCTGCGTCTTTGCCTTGCTCCACCATTCCGGCATGGATGGAGGGCCAGGGCTCATAGTCTCTGGCGCCAGGGGCTGCCCCGGGCCCGGTGTGGCGTCCGTGGCTTCGCCGGGCGGCAACCCGATGTCGGGTGGCGTCGTCTCGGTAAACCCCTCTTCCGGTGACTCCGCGACGGCTGGCGCATCAACGGTGGCGGACGCGGGCTTCCTCTCCGCCCATGCCACCGCGCACACGGCCATCAGCATGAATGGGACGACGGCAGTCCTGGCTATCATTCAACGCTTTCCGTCAATGCCACGTCCTCGGCTTTCTCCTGCCCGGTAAGTTCCCCAACACGCACATGGAGCGCGTCGCCGATAACGACCACCTCTCCTCTGGCCAAAGCCAATCCGTTGATGTAGATATCCGTCATTTCACCGGCAAGTTTGTTCAACTGGACCACGGAACCGCGTTTCAACTCCAGCACTTCGCGCACAAGCATCTTGCAGGACCCCAAGTCGGCGGAGATCTGAAGTCTCACCCCCTTCATGTCTTCAACCGCAAGATGCCTCTGCGGCAAACCCGTCCGAGGGACAATCTCTTCGAACGTGTGCTCGCGCGTATTGCGTGATTCGCCTTTGTTCATCACATATCCTGCACGAAGAACTTCTCGTGAAACACTTCCGAAATGCGGCTTTCCTTAATCTCCTCTTCCGATATCTCCGGCGCCGCCGACTCTCCATGACCGCCTCCGCCTGACGCGGCCGGCATAGGAAGCTCCTTTAGAATCTTGTTCGCTTCCTGCTGGATTTGCTTCGCAATGCTCTGTTCGACCAAGGGATCGTCCAGCTCTTGGCGCGTTCGATAGCTGTGAAACTTCCGAATTATCGCGATAAACCGGGGCATGTTGGCCTTAACCTTGGCAGCCGCGGCAGCATTTGAGCATTCGAGCGATACCTTGTAGAGCAACGTCGACGCGGGCATATCCGGGGATTGCATGATCACCGTCGTAAAGGCCTCGTCGAACGGCACCGTCACGGCCGCGGCCGGAATTTCCGATTCGTGCTTGGGCGCCTCAGGGGCCGTCGAATCGGCAAGCCGGGGACGTAGCACGAAATTGAATACGACGACCGCAATAATCACCGCCACCAAGACCGAACTCAATCCAATAAGGATAGGCATCAAGTTCGTCTTTGCCTTTGCCGGGGCCTGTTGCTCTGCTTTTGGCTCTGCCATATCCCTCTACTTCCTATGTGCCGGCCCGGACATTGGGATTGGTCGCCGAAGGCGCTTCGGACGGCGTTTCAACGGACGCCCCAAAACCGCCTCTGATCGATTCCAGCGTCGCTTCCGACATCTTGCCGCGTATGTGCAATTCTACTCTTCGATTGGTCTGCCGCCCCTCATCGGTCGCATTGTCCGCCACCGGCTGCGAGTCGCCGCACGCAATGACCTCGCAGTCCTTTGTCTGCACGCCTCCCGGCGCGGCAAGCTGACTCATGACATTCTTGGCCCGATGGTAGCTCAAATCATAGTTGTCCTGGTAGGGGCTTTGTGACCCCAATGGCACGTTGTCGGTGTGCCCGCGAACTTCCACAAACACCCCTTTGACTTCGCTCAACGAGGCCCCTAGCTGGTTGATGACTTCATAGGCGTCCGGCTTCAATTCCGCCCTTCCAAAGTCGAAGAGAATCTGGTTGGGCAGACTGATAAGCAGGCCGCCTTCCCCGTCGTACTTGATGTCCACTCCCTTCGTCATCCCTAGAACTTGGAGCCGCGTTTGCAGTTCTCGCGCCGCCTTTTCGATTCCTCGCGGAACGCGCGCCTGCATTTCGCGAAGGGCATTCACCGCCCGTATGGCCTGGACGCTTTGCCCTTGCCCGGGCATCACACCCTTTCCAAACTCGCGCTGCAGAGATCCCACGGCCAAGCTGATCTTCTTGTCGCTAATGGTCGAGAACGAAGCAAGGAGAATGAAGAACGCCAACAACAACCCCATCATGTCCGCAAATGTCACCGTCCACAATGGGGCGCTTGGCATGCCTGTCTGCGGCTTACTACTCTCCCGTATCATAATGTCTCTTCACTTGAACCTGATTGCGAAACGAAGGCGCCACAAACGACAGCAACTTCTGCTCGACAATCCGCGGATTGTCTCCAGACTGTATCGAAAGAATACCTTCGATGATGATTTCCTTCTGCAGCAGTTCGTTCGCCGTGCGGACTTTCAGTTTGCCTGCGGCAGGCAGAAAAAACACGTTCGCGAGTAGCGCCCCGTAAAGCGTCGTGGTGAGCGCAACGGACATTCCTATTCCAATCTTCGACGGATCGTCCATCTCCGCCAACATCTGGACCAGCCCGATGAGCGTACCGATCATCCCGAAGGCCGGTGCATACGCGCCCATCGACAACAACATGGACTGCCCCAAAGCATGGCGGCTCTCCAAGAACGCCAGTTCCGTGGACAAGATATCCTTGATCAGTTCAGGGGATGATCCATCAATGGCAAGGCGAACACTCCTCGCGAGAAATTCGTCTTCGGAATTCTCGACATACCCTTCAAGCGCCAAGATGCCTTCACGCCGCGCTATCGTCGCGAAACTTACGAGCGTGCGAATGAGGATTTCGGGAGTTTGATCTTTGTGAAAAAAAGCAATGCGCAACGTGCGAAATACGCTGAGCACATCCCGAAGCGGGTAGTTTACCAACGTGGAGGAGAGTGTCCCTCCTCCAACGATGAGGAAGGATGCCAGATCCAAATAGATGGCAGGCGTCCCCCCCATCAAAACAGCGACGAGGAAAATGCCCCAACCTGCTATAAACCCTGCGAGTGTTGCGATGTCCATTGCGCTACTGGTTCCGGTCCGGCGGTGCCCCAATATCTTGTGGTACGCGCTATTCTAGCATCTACCGACTGGTTCAACAACACACTCTTGCTTCCCGCCCCCAGTTTTTCGGGCGCACCGGAATCGGGAGCCCCAATGCAAAAGGCGACCGGCACGGGGTTCTCCCCCGTGGCCGGCCGCCCTAGTCATGCTTTACGAGTAGTGATCACGTTTACCGGATGAGGTTTACCGTTTCCTGAAGCAAAGTGTCAGCCGTCGTAATGGTGCGAGCATTGGCCTGGAAGCCACGTTGCGTCACAATCAGGTTGCTGAATTCGGTCCCAAGATCCACGTTCGACCCTTCCAGCACGCCGCCCGAGACCGACCCGCGTCCACCCGTATTGGCCGTTCCAATCTGGGCCACTCCGGAGCTCGGGCTGTCGCGGAACAGGTTGCTTCCGTCACGCACGAGTCCGCCGTTATTGGCGAATGCAGCCAAGGCCACTTGGCCAATCACACGAGTGAGACCGTTGGAGAACACGCCATTGATAACCCCGTCGTCGCCGATATTGAAGGCTTCGAGCACGCCTCGCTGATACCCGTCCTGATTCTGGACGGTGACGTCGCTGTCCGCCGACAACTGGGTAACGCCAGTGAAGTTGAAGTCGAACACAAACGGGTCGATGGGGGTTGACGGCCCGACATTGAATGTGACGCTGACATTGCCGATCCCACCGTTTATTACCGTGCCGTTCGAATCAAATTCGATTGTGCCCGCGCCCGTTACCGTATTGATGTCCGCGTCGGAACTTGATGCCACCCAGTCCCATTCGTTCGTCGTGGCGCTCTTCGTAAACACCAAGTCAATGTCGCGGGGGGTGCCCAGGGAGTCGAAGACACGCACAGTCCGGTTCACGGTATCCCCCGTCGCCGCGTCCGAATTCAGGTTGCCGATGAGCGTGGCAGTCGTCGTGGCTCGCACGATTGCCGCGCCGCCCACGGGAATCTGAATCGACGTAATCGGCCCGTTCGGATTGATTACTCCCGTAGAACTGGCCTGAAATCCCTGTACCAGCAGCCCGGTTGCCGGGTCGCGCAATTGACCGTTCGCGTTCAAATCGAACGAGCCGTCGCGTGTGTAGAAGTTCGACGTTCCGTCGCTGAGAATAAAGAAGCCGCTGCCCTGGATGGCAAGGTCCGATGCCACACCCGTGGTCAGCAGCGCTGCCTGGCTGTAATTGACGTCGACCGAACCCAACCGGACACCCAAGCCCACTTGCGACGGGTTGCTACCGCCGAACGATCCGACGGCCGCACGCGGTCCCGAAATCGTCTGCGAGAAAAGGTCCTGAAAGAGAGCACGAGAGCTTCTGTAGCCTGTCGTATTGACGTTCGCGATATTGCTGGCAATGACGTCGATACGGCGCTGGTGTGCCTGAAGCCCCGTCACTCCGGTATAGATTGCTGTTCCCATACTGAGAATCTCCTGTACGTTGCGTCGCTTCCGTCATTCGGCGACGTAGGGGCTTCCCCATAAGGGGTCCGGCCCAGAAAGTTGTTGCATGCGTTCGGCACTGCCGGGAGACCCCGCCACCACGACCGCACTGTCGATGTTTGTAAACACGGCGTTTTGAACCTCGTCCTGAGGCAGCGCCGTTATGACCGTCCGGTTGGGCACATTCACCACCAACGCCAAATGGTCCATGAGGATTAATGATTCTCTGCCACCCTTGGCCTCGGCCTCATCGACCGCCTTGCTGAGGCGGGCTTGATCGGTCGAAGACAAAGTGATGTTGCGGTCGCGCAGCCGTTGCGTGGCGTGAGCGCTGAACTTCACTCCCGTAGCGCTCGTCAGTTCGCGATCGAACCACTGCGCGAACGCCGTTTCCGCGGGCCTTCCGCGTGGACGGACAGCAGTGCTCTCGCACGCACCCTCCGTCCGAGTCGCGTAGATGGGTTGAATCATGACGCTTCCTTGATCTCGGTCACGCCGGCCATCGACATCACGTTATCGCCTATCAGCAAGTACACAATGCTGTCTTCCATGCTGACGCTATCCACGACGCCCGTAATTGCCTCGCCATTGATGTCCAATCCCGTGACCTCTTTTCCGACCATGCCGCTCGCGTTAATGAAGTTCAACTGGTCGATGTTCCCACTCAGCGTCTCGAAGCTCTCGTTCAAGTTCTGCATCTGTTCGAGCGAAGAGAACTGCGCCAACTGCGCAATCATCTCCGTGTTGTCCGTGGGCGACATCGGGTCCTGATTCTGCATCTGCAAAACCAGCAACTGGAGAAATTGATCCTTCCCCAGCGCATCCGTTCCCAACAGATCCTCGCTTGTGCTCTTCGTCGAGTCCGACGACTTCAACGCGGATTCCACCGCATCCTGAAAGGGGGTCTTGGTCGTTCCCGCGGCCTTTGCCGTGCCTTGGTAGGCCGCGCGAACATCCGGACGAAGCAAGTTCGCCAAGTCCGAAGTGATGTTGGATATCGCATTCATAGGTACTTTCCTTTCTACACGAATACGTCGAGCGCGCCGTTGTGCACCGCACTTCTACGCACAGGCGTCTCGTAGGTCTGGTTGCGCGACGAATTGGCCGTCGAGGCCGCATCGCCTCCTCGCCATGCCGGTGCCTGGTCGCTCCAGGAACTCCCGAAATGGCCGCTTTGCGAGTTCGACGAGGCCGCGTCCGCCGTGACGACGATTTGCGACACCGTGAATCCATCTTGGGTGAGTTGATCCCGCAGGCCATGCACCTGCGATTCCAGCACGCTGCGCACCGTCGGGTTTCCGCTGACAAGCCGCACGCTGACCGTATCCTGGGTGCGCATCACATCGAATCGCACTTCACCCAATGATTCCGGCACAAGCCGCACGGTGACGGTGTCTCCGCCTTCGCGAACGAGATACCGTACGCCGCGCGCCGTGAACTCCTGCAACGTCTGCAATGTCGGACGCTCGGCTTGCTGCGGCACATCCACCTTGGCCGTCATTCCGGCGTTCTTGGCCTCGCCAACTTCCACCGATGGTTGCACTCCCGTGCTCACATCCACACGCTGCGCCGCACCCATGGCCGCTTTCTCGGCAGTTCCCGCGTGCGCTTCTTCCGTGGACTCTAGCCTGACGCCACTGCTGCCTAGCGCCTGCTTCAGCAACTCGGACGCCGCCAGAGGTTTGGTTTCGCGAAACTCCGTTCCAGTGTCGTCCGCTTCTGCATTCGCCTTCGCCTGCGCCTGGGCCACATCGACTCCCGGCAGCGCCTGCTTCGGAGCAAGAGCCTTCTCGGAACTCTCCTTTACTTGGATATCCAGAACCGGTTTGGTCTGCGTCGCCACCGGCTCCGGCAGGTCGCCCAGGCCGGCGTCCGAAACGGACACCTCCTTTGCAGGGGCGTCACTTTCACCTTCCTGCTCCGGCTCGGGCGTCGCGACGGGCGGCGTCACTACATACGTCGCCGAACTGGTTTGCACCTGGGCGGCCGCCTGAGACGCTTGCTGGCCCGCCGAGGACACATCGACAACGGCAATCGTTGCCGCGCCCAACGGTTGTCCCGCTGCATTGGCCAATGCCTCCGCAGCGGCATCCGTCGCCGTCTCCGCCGGAACCGTTGCCGCTATCGCGGCTTGGGGCAACACGAGAAAGGCGCCTCCCAATTCGGCGGCGGCCTTCTCCGCATCCGACAGCTCTGTTTCGACTTGGCCGTCCACCGGCGCGTCTGTCGCAACATCCCCTGCCGTTGCATTGCCCTGCTCCACCGCCGCTTCGGCTATGCCCTGCAGATGTGCCATCAAGAGGGCAAACAAGCCCGAGGCAGCGGTTTCGCTCGCGGAAGGAGCCTTCGACGCTGCGGGCGCCTTCGCGCTCGCGCTTTCTGCTCTGGTTCCTTCTATGGCTGATACCATTCTTTTCACCTCCTTTCTTCTGAAATTCTGCGGTCCGCCGCGCCAGGCCTCCATGAGGAACAGCGGACACGAACACCCCACGCATCCATGCGCAGGGTTTCAACTCGGTTGGTGAGTGTGGGAGAGACTCAACTTCATATGAGGGATGTATTCCGGCGTTCGGCGAAGTGTGTCTGGAGTCTTTCGTCCAAGCTCAATTGCCGAATGGATAGGAAATTGAAAGGGGAAGGCTGCGCAAAGAAGAGGTTCAGTCTGCTTCGAAATCGCTCAGATCAGTGTCCGCGATGAAGACGCTCTTGATTGCGGCTACTTCTACTCTTGCATCGCCTGCAAGAATGCGGCGGTCTTGTCCGGATCCATGCTGTCGAGGATCTTGCCTCGCACCCGCTCGTCGACGAGCCGGAGCAGTTTCGCGCCTTCCTCCGGAGTCCAGCCTTCGAGGGCCTTGGCGGCTTGAGCGGGCTTCATCCCGCCCAATGATTGAGCAACGGACGTAAGACGCTCCGATTGGGTCGCATCCGACTCCTCCGCGGCTTGCGTGATTTGAAGCAACATCTGCTGGAGCGCCGAACGCAACTCCTCCATTTGTGCCTGAGTCTCGGTAAGTCGCTTCTCGTCCTTCTCGATCCGCGACTGACGCTCGTTTAACTCCTGCTCGCGTTTTTTGAGATCGTCAGCCCGCGCCACTATATCGTCTTTGGGTTCGGGCGCTTCCTGGACCGGGGTCGGCCCCCTGCCCGCGAGTTTTGCAATCCCCTCCGATGAGAGGTTGCCCGTCATGGCAAGCATGGCAACCAACGTCAACACAAACGAAACGATTGGCAACACGACTATAGCAACTGCTTTCATGGCTCTCGTTCGCCCTGCGTGCGTCTCGCCGCGCGGACGCCCGCAATCTCATCGTTCTGTTTCTGCTCGTCCTTGCGCTGTTCCACCGCCTCTTCCTGTATGAAGCGTTCTTGAAGCCGCTCCACGACACGCCTGCGCTTCATCGAATCTTCGAGAGCCGCGCGCCGCTCTTCTTCTACCTCGCTCAACCGCCGCAGCGTGGCGTCGCGCTCGACGGCCAGTCGCGCCAAGTGACGTTCGTACTGAAAAAACGAATGTATTTCCTGGCCCACGAACTCCTCGGCAACCGCATGTGCCGCTTCCTGGAACATCCGTACCTGCTCGCCAGAGATCTGCTCGCGTTGCCGCTGAACCGACCGAATCTGCGTGCGAACGTCCGCAAGCGACTGAGCCCGCATTTGCTCCTGGCGCTTGCGTACCCGCATCAGTGTATCGAATCGGTTCGGGTCCCGTCGCGGCAACAGACTATCCTTTCAGGCTACGCTGCATCAGACCTTCTATCTCCTCGAAGGACGTCGCTTCATACAATCCCTGCTGCAAGAACCGGCGAACTGCCGGCATCAACCGTATCGAACGATCGATTTCCGGATTGCTGCCATTGACGTATGCGCCGATATTGACAAGGTCTTCCGCGTCGCGGTACGTCGCCAACACACGCCGCATGTCCCCCGCAAAGGTGCGATGCGCTTCCGAGGTGACTTCGATCATGCAACGACTCACACTCTCCAGCACGTCAACGGCCGGATAGTGGTTCCGTGTCGCAAGGCCCCTCGACAGTGCAACGTGCCCGTCCAGGATACTCCGAACGGCGTCTCCAATGGGATCGTTCAGATCGTCGGCCTCCACCAACACCGAATACAAACCCGTGATGCTCCCCGTCGGCGACGTGCCCGCCCGTTCCAAAAGCCGCGCCAGGAGCCCAAATACGGATGGCGGATACCCCTTCGTTGTCGGCGGTTCGCCGACGGCAAGCCCCACTTCGCGCTGCGCCATCGCAAACCGTGTCACCGAATCCATCATCAGAAGCACGTCCGCTCCCTGAGCGCGAAACCACTCTGCTATTGCCGTGGCTACATACGCGCCTTTGATGCGCATCAGCGCGGGCTCATCCGACGTGGCCACCACGACGACCGAACGCGCCAAACCTTGCGGCCCCAAATCTCCCTCGATGAAATCACGCACCTCGCGGCCTCGTTCTCCTACAAGGGCGATGACGTTCACATCGGCATTCGTATTGCGCGCAATCATCCCAATGAGCTTGCTCTTCCCCACGCCGCTGCCCGCCAGGATCCCCATGCGCTGACCCTTGCCGCAGGTAATGCAGCCGTCAACCGCACGAATTCCCGTGGCCAGCGCCTCCACAATGCGCCTGCGATCGAGTGGGCTTGGAGGGTTTGCCATCAACGGAGCCAAGTGCGTGCCTTCGGGCGCCGGACGTCCATCGAGAGGGGATCCCATGCTGCCGATGACACGTCCCAGCAAATCCAAACCGACCCGCGCCATCTGTGGCTTGAACGTGGGAATCACCACGCTCTGCGGCGCAACGCCCGCCATGTCTCCCAACGCCATCAGCAGGATCCGATTGCCACGAAACCCCACCACTTCTACGGGGATCGGCTGGCCTCCGCGCGGCGGCTGCACGAAGCACAGGTCTCCAATGTGCATCACCGGGCCCGTCGCCTCGATCGTAAGGCCCACCACCGCCACGACCTTGCCGAACACGCCGATCGACTGGGCCGCCTTGACGCGCTCGATATAGGGTTCCAACGTAAACAAGGGGTTTCGCTATCCCGACATCGTATCGACAATACGCCGCAATTGCTCTTCCAATCGGGCGTCCACGGTCATCGTCACCGTCTCAACCATACACCCTCCCGGGGCCACTTTCTCATCCGGGGAAACGACCAAATCCGAAACCCCATCCACGTGGGCCGCGAGGTCGATATTGCGTTCCCGCATCTCCGCGAAGTCCTTGGGATTCAAACGAATTACGACGCGCTCCCGCTCGACCAAGTACTCCAACGCCGCGCGGACTGTACCTTGAACCACGTTGAAGTCAGTCTCCGCCTCCCGGCGCAGAATGCGCGAAGTGATCGCACTAACCAATTGCAGGACTTGCGGCTCCAAGGTCGACAAAAATGTTTCTCGGGCTTGCCGAAGCTCTCCCGAAACGGCATGCAACGCATCCAAGACGCCGGACACTGTTTCCTCAAACTGAAGCGCCGCGGCCGCCAACCCCTGCTGCACCCCCTCTTGGTGGGCAGCTTCCCGAATTCCATCGGCTTCCTCGTTCGCCCGAGCCAGAATCGAAGCGACATCCATCTCCAACGTGACGCTAGCGTCCTCCCCGGAATCCTCCAAGAACATCTCTTGGGCCTGTTCCGGAAGCACGTTTCGCTCGTAACGCGCAAAACGGTTCGCCTCAGGTTCGCTCGATTTGATGATCCTTGCCAAGGGGATGCTCCCCACCCAGTCGCGTTGCTATACGACGATTTCGTCCGCGCCTCCGGACCGCCCCTGAATGACGATTTCGCCACTCTCTTCCAAACGCCGAATCGCCGTGACGATCTTCTGCTGAGCCTCTTCGATGGTTCGAAGTCGTACCGGCCCCATGTAGTCCATCTCTTCCTTGATCATCTCTCGTGCGCGTTCGGACATGTTCTTGAATATCTTGTCCGTCAACTCCTGGCTTGCCGTCTTCAACGCCAACGCAAGTTCCTTCTGCTCCACCTCGCGAAGCGCCTTCTGAATACCGCTGTCGTCCACAAGTATCAGGTCGTCGAACGTAAACATCAGCCGCGCGATCTCGTCCGCCAGTTCCGGATCGCGCTCCTCTAAATCGGCCATGATCGTCCGTTCCGTGCCCCGGTCGATGTTGTTCAAAATCTCCGCGACATCCTTCACACCGCCCGCGAACGTGAATCCTTGGCTAAATACCGAAGCCATCTTGCGCTCAAGCACGCGCTCCACCTCGCGAACAATCTCAGGCGGCGTCCGGTCCATGGTCGCGATGCGCATAACCACATCCGTGCGCACATCCTGCGGCAACGCCGACAACACCACGCTCGCCACCCCGGGCTGAAGGTGCGCCAGTATGAGCGAAATGGTCTGCGGATGCTCGTCTTGAATGAAGGTCGATATCTGCGAAGGGTCCGCCCGCTTCAAAAACTCGAACGGCACTTCCTGAAGACTGCTTTGCAGGCGGGTCAAAATCTCCAGTGCGCGCTCCGGCCCCAAGGCCGATTCGAGCACGTGCCTCGCATAGTCAATACCACCCGCCGTGACATAGCGGTTCGCGAGGTACATCTGGTGAAACTCTTCGATGATCCCTTCGCGAACCTCCGGTTCAATCGCGCCAAGACTGGACAAGTCGAGCGTTAGCTGCTCGATCTCTTCTTCGCTCATCTTCGACAGCACACGGCTCGCCTGCTGCGGACCCAGGCATGCCAAGAATATGGCTGCCTTGGTTCGACCGTCTATGTCCGCCAGCTTCTGGCGAACCTCTGCCGACACTCTGCTACTCACGTTCGCTCAACCATGTTCGCAACAACGCCGCCACCGCTTCGGGCTGCTCCTGAGACACGCGCTGGACTTCTCCAGCAATCTCTCGCTTGCGCATTTCTTCGGGTCCCGCAGTGGGCATTTCAAAGCGTACCGCCTCTTCCTCCGATTCCATCGGAATCGAGGCCCGCGACAAGAACCTGCGTACCAAGAGAAACGCAATCGCCACCGCGCCAAGCTTCAGTATCCACGAAAGGGTGTCTTGCCAATTCGCCGTGAACGACGCGGTTTGCACCGCTTCAAATGCCGTCGTCGCCGCCGCCAATCTCTCTACATCAAATGGATGGTCACGCACCTCGACAAGCGTATCCTCAATGCCGACCGCGGACGCTACCAGCCGCTTGTAAGTGTCAAGTTCCTTCTTGGTGCGCTCTTCGTAGATTTTCTTCCCCGTCTCCTTGCCATCGGGGCCAACTTCATTATTATACCGCCCTTCGACGATAGCCGTGACCTGCGTAGCCGTCGCCGTTCCGGGCGTGATCACTCGTTCGATCGTCTTCTTGGAGGGCTGAAAGTTGTCGAGCGTCTGCTCTTCGGAGGTCGAGGTCTGCTCGCTGCCGGGAGTGGGGGCGTCATCCGGAAGATTCGCGCTGGCTCCAGCAGGTCCTTCCGGAGCGCCCTGTGTCGAAGTCGTTGTACTACTGGAGCTTAAACTGCTGATGGGAGTCCCCGCCTTCACTTCTTCCGAACGCTCCGTCGTGCGGCTGTGATCGATATTGAGCGCTACCCGAACGACACTCTGTACCCCGATATCCCGCAACGCATCTTCCGCGCTCTTCTCCAAGTCCTTACGGTACTTCCGCGCATATTCCAGTTTGGAGTTGGCCACGGAATCGAAATCGTCTTCCGAAGGCGCGTTCAACACCTTTCCTTCGAGGGTAACCAGGTTAACGTGGTCGCGCGTCAGGTTCGCCCCGCCAAAGGTGGTAATCGTACCCAAGACGGCCTTGACTTGCTCCTCTGTCAACGGCTGCTTCACATCCAGCGTAACCGTGGCTTCGGTAGGCTTCTGCTCGGAAGCGAACAATTCGTCCTTGGCCTCGCGAATCATCACGTACGATTTGTTGACGAATGCATATTCATTGAGCTGCCGTTGGAGCTCGCCCATGAGCGCGCGCTGATAGTTCACGTCTTGTGTGAACTTGTTCTGCATGAGGTTGGCCGAATTGAAAAGTTCGAACCCGGAGAGGCTTCCCTGCGATTTGACCAGGCCGGCGGCATTGATTCGGACACGCATGTCGCTGCGGTACTGCGCCGGCACCAACACATTTTGCCCCGAACTGTCCGTTTGGAAAGGCACCCCTGCGTCTTCCAATGAACCTTGGACGCTGATCATGTCCTCGGGAGAGAGGTTTGTGAATAGTTCGACGTACTGGGGCTTGCTTGTATAGTAGACGAGCACCCCGATCACCGCGACAGTGAACAACGCGGCTACGACCATGTTGACGCGGGCGCTTGTCGACAGCCTCTGCCAGGCGCTGACTAACCCTTCCCACAGATTGCGAAGAAATTCCACGGCCGGTACCTTTCGTGACTCAGGCGCATAAATGCCTTCTGGCTACGCTTCTTGCCTAGTTCCTATGGCGCGTCCCTATACGTCATGCCGTGCTCTTGCGCCGTCACTTTAAGGTCCGAAGTCACCCGCGAAATTGCCGTTCCCTGCACCGTCGCGGCAATCCCACCCGAAGAAATCGTCTTCATCACGGGGGCGCTCTGCCACCGCGAAGCAAGCTGGGTCAATTCAACTGTCAACTCCGCGCGCTTGCCGGCGGGAACCAAAACGGTTTGCCCGCCGTCCCGTAACTCGAAGGGTACTTCCTGCGCCATCAAGTGGTCTTGCACTACCAGCCGTTGCGGCGCCGTCAGTCCCGTTGCCAAAGGCACCAAACCCTCGGAACGGTCCCCGGCCGCGTAAGCCATGTACGCAGCCAACGGCGCTAAGCAAGCCACCACGATGCAGCGGTATCGGTCGCTGCGCGGCGCTTCACGCCACCGCGACCTGACGCGCCCTGCGAGTTGACGGAGAATTCTCACAGAAGTTGTCCTGTCCACCTCGGGTGAAAGCTATGCTCCCACCGCACTTCAACTCATGGCGTTGGTCCAAAACGCCACGACGCGCATCGGTTCGGGCGGCCAACCGCCCGCCACCGTTACACTTGCATCCGCATGATCTCTTCGTATGCGGCCACAATCTTGTTTCGCACCGTCATCATCGTCTGAAACGACAAATCGGCCTTCTCTACGGCAACCACCGCTTCCGTGACGTCTTTGATTTCGCCCGCCACCAGCTTCTTGATCGTCATGTCTGCTTCGGTCTGCAAACGCTGAACTTCGCCTATCGACTCGGCCAGCACATCCTTAAAGGATTTGCCTTCCCCCGGCATCTGCGTCGGAGCCGTCCGCATCTGCTGCGGATCGAAACCAACACGCTGCGTCCCAATCCCGGCGATGGAAAGTGGATTGATGGGCTCAGCCATGATCCCCACTCCCCAACCGGCGCGGTTCGCTCGCCTTATGTATAGTCGTGCTCATCGCTTACACCTGCAAAATCTCTAGCGCCTTTTGGCTCATGCGCTTCCCGGACAACACCACGGCAATGTTTGCCTCATACGCCCGTTGCGCCGAAACCAAATCGACCATCTCAACCGACATATCTACGTTCGGATACTCGACATACCCATTCTCATCCGCGAACGGATGATTCGGCTCGTACGACAGCCGCAACGGGGAATTGTCGTTCACCACTTCCTTCAACTTTACACCGAACTTCTCGGGGGCCAACCCCGGGCGAAGCTGTTCGCCTTCCAGTATGGCCATCTGCCTGCGGAATGCCCCGCCTTTAGCCGTTGCCGGCGTCAAGGCATTGGCGATATTGTTCGCAATCACGTTGATCCGCGCCCGCTGGGCACGAAGCCCGCTTACCGCGATCTCCCGTGATGATACCGCCTCAAGCATGTCTCAACGGCTCCTACCTGACACCACTCAGCATGTCTTTGACCATCTTAAACTGTTTGGCCAAGAGACTACCATATGTTGTATACCTTCCGGTATTTTCCGCCAAATCGGCCATCTCTTGTTCCAGGTCGACCTTATTGTAATCATTTTTCGACGTAAGCGCAACCCGCTTAAATTGTGGTTGCCAACGGTCAGCCTCAAGATGTTGGGGCAGGGTCTTGCGGAGCGAGACGCGCCCGTGACCATCTAGAGCCTCCCGAAGGGTCCCCTGAAAATCCAGGTGGACCGGGTTGTAGTTGGGGGTGTCCACGTTCGCAATGTTATTCGCAAGAAGGTTCTGGTTGAGGACCGCAACCCGCATCCCCTCCTGCAACACCCGAACCGCGCTCACCCCCTCAAACGGCACGATGTAGACTCCTCCTTTCCACTAAAATGGACCAAAAAACTTCTCCGTCGAGAGATACAATCGCAACGCCCATGCCAAGGGCACCCCAAAAACTAAGCGCAATCCCGCCCAGCAGTTGCGCGCCAGCCTTCCCCCGCTCCCCGACACACCAAGGAAAACATTGCCGCACCCCTGTCACTGTTTTCCCACCGGCAGCGTTCTCCACGCCGCTTTCGCCCCTCCCCCTCTCTCCTCCGCTTCCTTCCCCGCACGTTTGCCGCGCATTTGCCCGCCTGCCCGTACAACCGTATTGCCAACACCGTACCCCAGGTGCTAGTCTTCTGCATTCTGCTTGGGGTTCACATCTATCCTGGCCTTAAACGAAGGAGGAGCAACCTGTCATGGGTAAATTGGCGATCACTGGGGGAACCCCCGTCAGAAAATCAACGGCGAAGTGGCCCCAGTGGCCCATCCATGCCGAAAGCGACGTCCGTTTACTTACCGCCATCACGAAGTCCAATCGCTGGTCATTCGATGGCCCTTATGAATGGCAGTTCGCCCGCGAGTTTGCCGCCTATCACCGCTCCAAGTTCGGTATCTGTTGCGCCAACGGAACGGTCGGCATCCAGCTCGCCCTCGAAGCCCTCGACATCGGCGCTTACGACGAAGTCATCGTACCCGGCATGACCTGGCAGGCAACCGCCGCCGCCGTCCTCGACGTAAACGCCGTCCCGGTCCTCGTCGACGTGGAGCCAGACACGTGGTGCCTCGACCTCGCCAAGACCGAAGCGGCCATCACCAAGAAAACCAAAGCTATCATCGCCGTGCATTTGTACGGGTGCATGGCCGACATGACCAAGCTCCAGAAACTCTGCAAGAATCACGACCTCTATCTCATCGAAGATTGCGCCCACCAACACGGCGCATTCTGGAAAGGCAAAGGCGTGGGCGGCTTGGGCGACATCGGCAGCTTCAGCTTCCAGGAAAGCAAAGTCCTCTCCTGCGGCGAGGGCGGCTTCAATATGTGCCAAGACAAGATCTTGTTCGAACGCCTCTACTCGCTACGTAATTGCGGACGCGGATACAAGGACGATCAGACCCACGCTATTCAGTCCGGCAACTTCCGCATCACCGAATGGCAAGCAGGAATCCTGCTCGGAGGCCTCTCCCGGCTCGACGCCCAAGTGAAACACCGCGACGAAAACGCGATCTACCTGAATTCGCTCCTGGCTCAGATTCCCGGCGTCGTCCCCATGCGCCGCAGGAAGGAAATTACCCAGGCCAGTTACTTCAACTTCGCATTCCGCCTCGACTGGAACAAGATCCCCGCGAAGGGCATCAACAACGCTCACTTCTCGGCCGCCCTCACGGCGGAACTCGGTTCGGGCTTTGAACCCCCGTATGAGCCCTTGAACAAGTGCTCGCTGTACAAGCCCCACACCAAGCGCAGACACAATCTGTCTCCCGACTACTGGAAGAAAATCGACCCAAAGCGCGCAGTGCTGCCGAATTGCGAGAACGCTCACTTCGTCTCCGGCGTCGCGGTACATCACCACGTCCTCCTGGGCTCCAAAAGAGACATGGAGAACATCGCCACCGCGGTAGCCAAAGTGATTGAAAACATCGGCGAGATTAACCCGGCCGGGCCGCAAGCAACACGCAAGCGCTATCGGGCGCTGGCCATCTGATTAATCAATCGCATGGCCCGCTGTCATTTGCCGGTGAGAACGTGTGACGACGAGGGGGGGAACAGCTATGACCTCGGAGGAGAGCGAGCCAGCGACTGCGGATACTGAAACAGCCTCCGCACTGGGACTCATCCGGCGGCACGCGCGCGCCTTTGTCACCTTCAATGCAGGCTACTACGGCCTCGTGTTCGCCGGAATGCTGATCGGCGGCCTCAATCCTTCAATCCGTGACATTCTATCGGAAGCGGTGAAGAAGGCCGTCACGGAAGGTCCCTTACAATCCGTGGGAAGCGCGTACGGCAGCGGCAAGTTCCTGTGGGCGTTTGTGTTGACGTTCCTCATAAACCTTATCGCGGGAAGCCTGCTCACGATCTCCGTACCCTCGGCGATCATCCCGTTTAGCGGACTCCTTCTGGCCGCGTGGAGAGCCATACTCTGGGGGCTTCTCTTCACGCCGGTCCATCATCCCTTGGGTCTCGGACTCTACGTTCACTACGTCACATTGCTGCTCGAAGGGCAAGCCTACATACTCGCGGCGTTTGCGGCCTACCTCCACGGACGCTCGTTTCTCGCCCCGCAATCCATGGGCGCGACGTCCCACGGACAAGGCTACGTGCTCGGCATCAAACACTCCGCCCACGTGTATCTTTTCGTCACTGTCTTGCTCCTCGTGGCCGCGCTGTACGAGTCCTTTACCGGGGTCTACATAATCCCCGCGCTCCTGCCCGCATGAAAGGTTTGAATTATCCGCTCATGCCAAATAGAATGTGTCTGCACGGGCTTTTACTAGAATTCTGGACGCGACACAAAATGCTATCCCCCGAGAGACGCCTCGCATGGCGGTGACTCCTCTCACCCTATCCGGCCCCGACAAGGGCGGCAGCTTCGAGTATCACTGGGCTGGCGCTTATTTGCAGGCCCATCTGCTATCCGATGTCGGCAAGAAACGCACACGGAACGAAGACGGGTGCATCATCTGTGCGCCTGAAGATAAGCGCATCGCAAACGATCGGGGCATATTCCTGGCCGTGGCCGACGGAATGGGCGGTGTCAGTGGAGGCGACTTCGCAAGCCGCTTGGCGCTGCAGACGATGGTCGAGGAGTATTACGGCAGCCAAGAGCCGAATATCCCCGCGCGGCTCCGCGACTCCATCGAACAGGCCAACCGCCGCATCTTCGAGGAAGCGGAGAACCACCCCGAGTACTACGGTATGGGGACCACGGTCTCAGCTTTGGCGATTATCGGCGACCACGTCTACATCGCCCAGGTAGGAGACAGCCGCGTCTACCTTCGCAGAGGCAAAGACCCCGTTTGCCAGGTAACCGACGACCATTCCCTCGTGGCGGAGCAAGTCCGCAACGGCTACATCTCCGAGCAGGAAGCCCGTACCCATTCGCTCAAGAACCTGATCACCCGCGCCGTCGGCACCAAGGAAGCCGTAAAAGTCGATTTGTTCGCCCTTAGGTTGAAACTCGGCGACACCCTCCTCATCTGCTCGGATGGACTCTCCAATGTGGTCGAAGACGGTGAGATATCGAAGGCGCTCGCCGGCGAAAACCTCCAGGGCGCCGCGCGTGTCCTCGTCGGGCGCGCGCTCGAAGCAGGCGGCCCCGACAACATCACCGCCGTCCTGGCCCGTGTCTGCTCGCAACCCCCCAAGTCCAAACTCGACGAAGGCGCCGCCCGTGTCTCCCTCTCCGGGCCCGGAATCCTCGGCGCAATCCGCCGCCTCCTCTCTTAACGCGCACCTTCGCCCCAACGCCTCTTCGGCCGTTCCCTATCGTACCGCTGGCTTCCAGCCGGCTCTTCGGCTTTCCCTGTCGTACCGCTGGTTTCCAGCCGGCTCTTGGGCCGTTCCGGCAGCATTTCTGAACAACAAATCACTACGATTCTTTGATGCAACTCTTGAAGCGATTTGCTAGACTGGGTTCGTGGTACAGACACATCGCATGGGAGGCCAATGGCCATGTGTGCTTTGAAGAAGTCCGAATACAAATCCCAGATTCGTCAGGAAGCCAAGAGGACGGTAGGCGGCGCGAAGTTTGCCGGAACGGGCCACGGGGCCTATCGGGAAGCCGTAGAGAAGGGCCGCAAAAACCTCCTGCTCAAAAGCGCGGAAGGCGGCGACAACAACGCGCAACGCGTCAAGAACGAATTGACGTACCTGCTCAACAACTACGTACCCGCGTACGATGCGCGAATCGAAGCGCTCATCGACAAATGGCGCACAAGCCACGACCCAGCCTACGACCCCGGAATCAAAGCGCGCTTCCGAAAAGTGCGCGCCCAATATTCGGGCCGCAGCAACGCTGTCTAATCCAGCTACTCGCGCCCACAAGCATCTTCGGAAAACACCTGCGCGGAGAACCGGTACAGCTTCACGTCGGGGAATTCCCACGCCCGATCCGGATACCCAGCCTTCTTGCACACCGCCGACAGAAACTCGCCCACTCCCCAATCGCGATCGGCGGCCACTTGCGGCAACAGTATTCCGCCTCGCTGCGGCGGACGCTCAATGAAGAGACCGTCGCGGCCAATCTCGATTTCCCCGATATCCCTCACGAGACGAAACGGCGTATCCGGAGTGTCGCCATGCGAAAGTGCGGATATCTCGATCGTGATGTGCGGCAACTCTTCCGCCGTGAGCGTATCGAAACGCGGGTCGCGCGATGCGGCATTGATGGCATTGTCGCGCACGGCCACGTACAAAGGCTCTCCCTGCGTCGTGTAACCGATGCATCCTCTCAACTCTTCGCCTTTGCGAAGCGTCACAAACGCGCCATGGTACTCGCGAAGCGCAGGGGTCGGAGAATACGACTCGAGTTCCTTGCGCCGCCCATGCCGGACCCAATCCTCCAATGCCTCGCGGGCAATCCGAAGCAGGAGACCTTCCTCGTCCTCAGTTAGGAACCGTTCGCTCTGGAGTTTCATGAGGTGCTTCCTCCGCATCCTTGACGTTGGACGGCGGATTCTCTGCCGGCTGCCCTTCCTTCTTGGCTTCGGCGGGAGGAGCAGCATCGTCCTTCTTGGCTTCCGTGGAAGGGCTGGCCTCGCCGCTGGATTCGGCCTCCGGCGCCGATTCCGCCACCGCGGGGCGCGCCTGATCGAAAAAGTCGATGGACGCGAAGCTCACGGAATTCCTCAGGTTGCCCGTCATGCGCCCCGAAACATCGTAGGACATCAGAATACCGTGGGCGGACTTCGGCAGAAGCAGGAGCATGACCGCAATCGGCATGGCCCCCGAAATCGGATTCTTCGTCGTTTCGAGGTAGTTCATGAAGGACCGGAAATCGCGGGTCTGAATAGCGTTGACGGCCTCCATGTCCAATTCGCCGATATGCGTGAGAATGTCTTCCGTGAATGGCGTGTAGTTGTGTACCGCCCCATACCGCGTTAAGTCCGAGCACACCACAAGCAGCGTGTTTTCGTCGAAGATCGGGCGAAGCGCCCGGGCTGTCGCCGCAAGCGACTTCTCGTCGATCCCCTCTCCCTTCACCGCGCGAAATTCCCCCAAGACGATAGGGACAAGTTTGAACGACCCCAGTTGCACCTGCAAAAAAGGCAGTACAACTTCGATGGCCGTCTCTATCTCGTGCAACGGGACGCGCCTCACCTCGGGATCGGTGTATGCCTCCGGCCTGTACACGACAGCGCGCATCTCCACGATGCTCGACATGGTCAGTCGCCGGATGGCGGGACCGTCAAGAGGCACGTCCCCCAACGGCGTCCGAAAATACTGCACATCAGGCACAGATCCCCCGCGAAACTTCGACGTCATAGCCGGCGCCAAGACAATAACGCGGCTGTACTGGCCCTTCTTCAACGGCTTGAAGGCCGACGCGGATACCGCGCCGCTCGCCGGAAAACTCGCGTGGGGGCTGATGAGGGCAACTACCGGCGCGGGAAGCTCCGGGGCTTCCGAGCTGGCCAAGTACTGCTCGACTGCGGCCCGCAATGGAGCGGAATTGGGCGGGTAGAGCACGCCCACCCCCACGGGTTCGCGCACGACAATCGGGCCCATCGCCACGCCAAAGATACATAACGTGACACTGCACGCCGCAATCGCCAATCGTTTCATACTACGTCTCCCGTTTCAGCCATCATAGCACAGGATCAGGCGCGGATCGGTCTTGTCTCGGCCCTCAACTCCCCACGAACCGCGCAATCTCCGCAGCCCGATGCCGGTGCGTATGGCACGTTAACACACGGTTACGCGCCGCCTCCCCCATCGCCTTCCGCCGCGCGGGGTCGGCCAATAGGCTCTTATACGTTTCAACGGCCTCTTCCGCCGTGCTCACAAGCACAATCTCTTTGCCCAACTCGAACCATGTCTCCATGCCCGCATGCGGATTCCCCACCATGCAGCAGCCCATCGCCGCCAACTCGAACGGCCGCACCGTAGACGTGGCGAACAACTCCGAGTGCGTGCGCCGCGAAATGCTCAGATTGATGCGGCTGCGCCAACATTCCCGGCGAAGCCGATTGAAAGGCACGTACCCGACCATCGAAACGTTGCCCAATCCCGGCGGGAATCCCCCACCCCCCGCCGCAAACGAGACCTCCGGCAGCTTCTGACTGGGCTTCGTCAGGAGCGCCTCGATCCACGTCTCGCGGTACTCAACGCCGATACCATAAAAGAACACGTCGCGATCGAGTTCGACTTCCATCGGCTCGTACAACGCAGGGTCAGCGCCCCAATGCACGACCTGCACTGCGCGCGCGCCCATCTGCCGCAGCTCATCCGAACCGCCCTGCGAATTGCACAAGAACCCCGCATATTCTGTCAGGTCCGCGCCCTCATAAATCCGAAACCCCGATGCAAACCCCTGGAAACGCGGCAAGCTCGCGGGGACGTCGCCGTCAAAGTAAAACGTAGGAACCCCATGCTTCCCTTGAATCCGGTTCGGAATCCCCGTGAAGTGATTCAGAGGCACGCCGAACACGATGACCGCGTCGACATCCCCCTCCTGACGCACGATGTCCAGAAGATGAGACTCCCACCGCGGGCGTATCCAGGATTCGATCAGCTTCTTCGTCATCATGCCGCCGACTCCCCCCTCGGTCGTCGTGGCTCCCCCCCCCATAAACTTCTTCACCTGGGCAAACGCGTCTCCCTCTACCCTGCACGGATTCGGATACGCGCGCCACCATGGACTCTCAAATGCCGCCCCCTGGTAAGGAATCGCAATCACGTCGTGGCCCAGTTCCCATAGCCCTTTGAGGAACTGCCACCACGCGGCCGTGCACCCATACCGGTACTGAATGTCTAGCGCGCTGACGATACACAAGATCTTCATGCCATGAGAGTACCCCCGCGGCAACCGCGATTCCAGATCCGAGGGTTTCCGGTATCTCCATCGATAGGACCAATCCGTCGGATCCGGTCGGTCCGGCTCATGACACTGCCCAAGAACGGTGACGCCCTGGTTCCTCTGCGCCTTCCCGCCGCCCTGCGAGAATCCCTTGAGATTGCCCATTCCCGGTGCGACAATGCGGGCCGTCATTCGTGAAGCAAAGTCGTGGTTTCCTGGCAGGGGGAGAAATAGTCCATGGCGGTAGTGCTCGTCACAGGCTCGGCAGGACTCATCGGCGCGGAGACCGTCCGCTTCTTCGCGGCCAAAGGCTTCAACACCGTCGGCATCGACAACGACATGCGCGCCTACTTCTTCGGCCCAGACGCCTCCACGCGATCATCGGCGGATACCCTGCGCGACCATGTCCCCGGCTATCGTCACCACAACGCCGACATCCGCGATTACCAAATGCTCGACACCGTCTTCTCCGAGTACGCCTCGGACATCCAACTCGTCGTCCACACCGCTGCGCAACCCAGCCACGACTGGGCCGCCCGCGAACCGCTCACGGATTTCGGCGTCAACGCGACGGGAACGCTCAACCTTTTGGAACTTGCGCGCAAACACTGCCCGTCAGCTCCCTTCATATTCACGTCGACCAACAAAGTGTACGGCGACACGCCCAACACCTTGCCCCTGGTCGAACTCGAAACCCGGTGGAGTGTCGCCGCGCAACACCCCTATGCAGGCAACGGCATCGACGAGTCCATGTCGATAGACTCCTGCAAACACTCCATCTTCGGCGCATCCAAAGTGGCCGCCGACGTGATGGTGCAAGAATACGGACGCTACTTCGGCATGAAGACGGTCTGCTTTCGATGCGGTTGCCTCACCGGCCCGGGCCACGCGGGCGCAGAACTGCACGGATTCCTCTCGTACTTGATGAAATGCGCGATCACCGGACGCGAATACCGCATCTTTGGCTACAAAGGCAAGCAAGTCCGCGACAACATCCACTCCAGCGATTTGGTCAACTGCTTCTGGCACTTCTTCCAGAACCCACGCATCGGCGAGGTTTACAACATGGGCGGCGGCATGCACAGCAACTGCAGCATGATGGAAGCCATCCGCCTCTGCGAAGAAATCTCCGGCAGAAAGATGGACACGGCCTATATCGACCAGCCCCGAGCAGGCGATCACATCTGGTGGATCAGCGATGTCCGCCGCTTCCAGATTCACTACCCCAACTGGCAATTCGCCTACAACCTCCCACAGATCCTAACCGAGATCCACGACAGCCTGAGCAGCCGCGCGTAGCACTCGCGCATAGCACCCGCACGTAGCACTCGCGCATAGCAATCAACGCTTCTTCCGTACCGCAGACTTGACGCGGACTCTTTGTACCGCCGGCTTCCAG
>JBHEKO010000621.1:0-10793 GCA_041859475.1 Candidatus Hydrogenedentales bacterium | reverse complement strand
GAATGCGCCCCTCGACGAGGAACGCTTGCGCGCGCAACTTCAGGATATGGCGGCGCACGATGCGCGCAGCGTGTGCGTGTTGCCGATGCCTCACGGGTTTCGCCCGGATTCGACGAACAACAGCCTCGACCCGGACTATCTTACGGACGCCTACCTGTCGCGCGTGCGCGACATGGTCCAGGAAGCGGCGCGCCTGAAGATGGCGTGGTGGCTGTATGACGAGGGCGGTTGGCCGTCCGGGCAGGCATTGGGCAAGGTTGTCGAGGGGCGGCCGGACTTGGCTCGCCGGACGGTCGCGCGCGAACGCGTCGACGCGTCGGCGGCTTACGCGGTTCCCGCGGATGTTCTGGGTGTGGTCGTGGAACAGCCTGCTCGGCGCGCCGTGTTGCCCGGAGAAACGTGGACGCCGTCCGGACCGGACGACGTCGCCTATGTGTATCGTGTCGTTGCGGGAGGCGGCGTGGATTTGCTCAACCCTGACGCGACACAGCGATTCCTGGAGCTCACGCACGAGGCGTATGCGCGTGTCCTTTCCGAGTACTTCGGCAACACGATTCCGTTCACGTTTACGGACGAGCCGAGCGCAGGCATGCCAAGGCCGCCGGATTCCATTCCATGGACAGCAGGGGTGGACGCGCTGTTTGCCGAGCGCCATGGCCACGCGATGCTTGAATCCATGCCGGAGATGTTCATCGCGCCGGCGCCGGAAGTCTCTGCGGACGTGGGCCAAGCCCGCATCGACTTGTACGACACCATCACCCACCGCTTCGACGACGCGTATTTCGTGAAACTGAAGAACTGGTGTCGAGACCACAACTTGGCGTCGGCGGGTCATCTGGGTGGCGAGGACGAGACCTTCGGCGCGGTGATGCACGGGTTCGGGCATCTCCTGCGTCCTTTGCGCAGCATGGACGTGCCCGGTGTGGACCTGATCTGGCGGCAGTTGTTTCCGGGGCGCGAGAATCAATCCAACTTTCCGGTTGCGGCACCGAGCGCGGCTCACCAAAACGGCACGCGATTCGCCTTCAGCGAATCGTTCTGCGTTTATGGCAATGGCCTGAAGCCGGCGCAGATGAAATGGCTCGCGGACTACCAGTACATCCGGGGTATCAATCTGTTTGTCATCGGCTGTTTCCCGTTGAGCACGGAAGACCATCACATGACGGGTGAACGGCCCCACTTTGGCGCGATGGACCCGTTGTGGGACCATCTGCCCGGGTTCCACGCGTATCTTGCGCGCCTTGGCTACACGCTGTCCGTGGGGAATCCCGCGATTCGCACGGCGTTGTACTATCCGGTGCGGGATCTGTGGGCGTTGGGACTGGAGGCTAAATCGGCGGCGGCCACGTATGAAGCTTTGGGCGCGGAACTGATGGCGCGGCAATGCCCCTACGATCTCATCGACGACGACATGCTTACCTCGGCGACAGTAGACGCTAGCGCGCTTGTAGCCGGGGCGATGCACTACGACACGATTGTCTGCGGGGACGTCCGTTGGATGCACCCGGACTCTCTGGCGCGCCTCAAGCAGTATGCGGAGGCTGGCGGCAGAGTCCTCTGTGCAGAGCACGCGCCTGGCACGACCGGCGAAGCGGGAGCGGCCGATTCGGTGCCGTTTGTCGTCGGAGCGGCGGGAGAGATTTCCGGACAAGCGACGCCCCTGGTCGCCCTGTCGCCTGAGAGCCGGGACGTGCGTGTTGCCGGACGCGATGTGGGGGAGAAGCGGATTGTCGTCCTGTTCAACGAAGGCAATTCCGCGTACCACGGCCGGATGGCCGTGAGCGTCGCGCATGTGGCGGAACTTGATCTTGAGCGAGGCGCCATGGCGCAAACGCCCGTTTCCGATGGCTACATTCGGCTCGAAATGGAGCCGGGGGTAACGAAGGCATTCCTAATGTCGGGTTCGGAGATCGCGGATGCCCCGGCTCCTCCGCGTCCACGGCAGACGCTCGCAATCGACGATGCTTCTATACGTGCGACCGCCTGCAAGCAGATCAGCGTGGGCGATCACGATTTCGAGATCGCGAAGCGGAGTCTGGACCGTATCCCGTTCGTGCAATCCGCAACGTGGAAGCCGTGGCTTGGCGAAGACTACTCGGGCGAGGTCGATTACGAGTTCAACGTCGAAATCCCCGCGGAATGGGCAGGCTCTGCGCTATTGCTGGAGACAGGGTCCATCGAGTATGCCGCTACGGTCTATCTCGACGGCGTCGTCGCGGGCCGGTTGCTATGGCCTCCATGGCGCACGACATTGCCCGCGTGCGAGCCGGGCGAACATCGCGTGACGATACGCGTTGCGAACACGCTAGCCAATGAGCTTACCTCCGAGCGCGTGACCAAACTGTGGTCGGAGAAGAAGGGACCCGGATGGCCTAGTCCGTACCATGTTCGCGCGCTCGAATTCGAAAAGGAATCGCGTGGTGGTGGAATCAACGGGCCCATCCGCATAACGCGGCTTGCGAATCCGTGACGGCGTGTTTCGTTGAATTGTAGCGCGGGCTTCTTGAAATTGTGGTGCGGGCTTCCAGTCTGCAAGTTCGTGCAGGCAAGATGCCCGCACCACAAATCGCGTCTGTACTTAGTCCTTCTTGAGCACCTTAATCCGCATGTCTTTGAACTGAATCTTCATGGGCGGGCCGGGGTGCATCTGCACGGCGATGATGCCTTTGTGGCAGGCCCATTTGGCGTCGCGGTCATCGACTTCGCACATGAGCGTGCCGTTGATGCTCAGTGAAACCTTGCTCCCAATCGCGCTGACTTCGTAGTCGTTCCAGTCATCTTTCTTGACGATCTTCTGCAATTCTTCTGGGGTCGAGAGCGGTTCTTCTTTCTTCTGGCCATCTTCCGCGATGACGGACTTGAACCCGCGCATCACAACTCCCAACCGGTCGTGCTGAAAGAGGCAACCTGTCCATTGGGGGCCTGCTTCGATATCCGCCTGGTATCCCCACGTGTCGAAGTCGGGTCTGCGCTCGCTTCGGAATTGAAGCCCCGAATTGCCGCCTTCGCCCACGATCTTGTATTTGAAACGCATCACGAAGTCGGCAGGCTCGCCGTCTTTCCACACCAAATAGTGGTGCTTGACGCAAGGTTTCTCCTTCGTGCTTTCGGAAGTCAATGTCCCGTCTTCGACCCACCACCCGCCGGGCTTACCTTCCCAGCCGGTCAGGTCCTTGCCGTTGAACATGGACACGAAGCCTTCTTCGTCCGCCGCGTGCGCCACGGGCAACACCACGGCGAGCATCAAGGCTACTGCGAGTATTCTTGCCACGGTTCGATCCTCGTTGGTTGTTACGATTAGCTGGGGAGCTTGTAGCCTTTACGGCGCGGGCGCGAGAGCAGCTTGTTGCCTTCGTCGCAGTTCGTGAAGCGTTCCTTTTCGGGATCCCACTTGAGGGTTTCGCCTACGTGTCCGACCTCTCGCGCGATGTTGGCAAGGTAACAAACCGAGGAACTGCGGTGGCCGATTTCGATATCCGCGTTGCACTTCTGGCGCGTCTTGATGCACTCGAGCCAATTCTCGATATGCGGGGTCGTTTCAAGCACTTTGAGTGGTTCGGGCCTCTCGGGCGAGGTCAGCATTTCGGGTGGAGTCGACGAGATCATGTCGCGGTTGATCTCTATCGTCCCATTCTCGCCCGTGAAAATGGCGCCGAGACCTGGTCCGAAGTCGGCGTCGAGACAAAGGTCCAACACGGCCCCATTCGCGTATTTCATGGTCGTCCTGGCGCGAGGCCCAACCAATCCTTTGGCCATGTTGTAGTAGTCCTTGCCCGTTTCGGTTGCCGCGATCTCGCGCGCATCGAACTTGCCGGTCGGCACGTCCTTCACGGCTTCCTCCAGAACGATTTCCACGGGTCCCGTTTCCGAGGTGCCTAAACCGCGCTGGGCTTGGTCGTAGCTATGGGCTCCCCATCCGGTCACGCCGAAGCACAAGCCGCCGCCATCGTAGTCCCACCAGCGGGCCCAATCGCGATGCAGTGACGAGTGATACGGACGGAGCTCGGCTTGGTTGGTCCAGATGTCCCACCACTCTTCGCTGCCGCCCGCGGGCATTTCTTCGCCGGGTTTGTCTTCCCAGCGCAGGGGACCCATGAAGTTCGGCGCTTTGACGACAATGTTCTTCCCGAGCGTTCCGTTCTTGACCAAATCGCTGGCCCAATTGTTGAGGGGGATGGACCGCTGTTGCGTGCCGACCTGCGTAACGCGCTTGTGCTTTCGCGCCACCTTGACCATTTCGCGGCCTTCCGCAATGGTCAGGCACATAGGTTTCTCGATGTATACGTCCATGCCCATTGCCATGGCGTGGCACGCGACCCATGCGCGCGCATGCGTGGTCGTCTCGACCATGACGCCGTCGAGGTTCTCTTTCTTAATCATCTTGCGGAAGTCGGTATAGCCGGTGACCTTCACGTCCTTGCTCAGATTCTCCACGGCGGAATCGACGCGCGGTTGGAAACAATCGCACACCGCGGCGATTCGCATTTGCGGAATCTTCAGGCAGGTCGCCGCAATCTCGCGGCAGCGGCCTCCCAACCCGATCAGGCCGATATTGAGTGTCTCGTTTGCGGAAGGCCCGTCAAGCCCCAAGGCCCTCGCCGATATGATCATGGGAGCCGACGCCGCGGCAACCTTGAGAAAACCCCTGCGAGTTAGCATGCGCGTACCCTTTCCCTGCCGGCCTTCGCCGTGGCGATACCCCCGAGTTCGTTCATCAAGCAGCCTAGCACCCACGCGAGCGGGCTTCAACTATGCGGCAATTGGTTGGACTTGCTCACGCTCCGGGCAGTGCGCGCACGCTTTCGATCAAGTAGTCCAGCGCTTCCGGCGTCTGACGCGGATTGATGGGAAGCGTAACGAGCCGTTCCGTGACGGCTTCCGCGACGGGGAACTGCCCGCGCTCGAAGCCGCGCTTCTGGAACGCAGTGGAAAGATGCAGCGGGATGTAGTGCGTTCCCACCTTCACGCCGCGCTCGTGAAGCATGCGGTAGACGAAGTCTTCCTTGTTCATGCCGTAAGTGTTGGCATCGATTTCGATGGGGAAGAGGTGGAATACGTGCTTGCATCCGGATGCGACCACCGGCAACCGGATGCCCGGTACGTCCCTTAGTCCTTCGATGAGGGTCTTCGCATTCTGCGCGCGACGTGCGTTGAGCCGGTCTAGCTTGCGCAACTGGACACGCCCCACGGCGGCCTGCATGTCGGTCATGCGGAAGTTGTAGCCGGTGTCGTCGAAATCCTGAAACCAGAAGCGCTTGCCCATGGGATTCAAGGTCTCATTCAGCGAGCAATACTTCGTGCTTTTGCCGTAGACGCGTGTGCAATGCGAGCGGTAGAGCGCCACGCGCTCGAAGACTTCCGGGTCGTTGGTAACGATCATTCCGCCTTCGCCCAGCGTGGACATGTTCTTCTGCTCGTGAAAGCTGAAGCAGCCGGTCGCGCCCATGCTGCCCGATTTGCGTCCGTTGTATTCCGCCCCCACCGCGTGACATGCGTCTTCAATTACCGCGAAACCGTGTCTGCGCGACAGCGCCAGAATGGCGTCCATGTCGCAACACTGGCCGTAGAGATGAACCGGGAGGACCGCGCGGGTGTCGGGTGTCAGCTTCTCCTCGATCTTCCGCGGGTCGAGGTTGTACGTGACGGGGTCGATGTCGACGAAGTCCACCTCGGCTCCCAAGGTTGCCCCCGCGGCCGCGGTCGCAATCCACGTGAGCGGCGTGGTCAGCACGCGCTCGCCGGGCTTCAGCCCAACCCCAATGAGCGACAAGAACAGCGCCGCCGTGCCGTTGGATACGGCCCGGGCGTGGCTGGTGCCGCAATACGCGGCAAATTCCTTCTCGAACGCGATGCACTCATCGCCGCTGGTAGGCGCGTTTTTACGCAACACGTCGAGCATGACCTGCTCTTCCTCGGCCCCGTATTCGCTGCCGAATTTGATCTCCAGGTCGAACTTAATCGGGGTAGCCATGTCGTCACCTCGCTGGTTTTATTGCCGATACCGAATTTCTATGCCTTGACGTAGGTCACGCCGCCGGCAAGTTTCTTGAGCCATTTGCGTTCCTTGGCGGGTACCCCGCTGTCGGTGACGACGTGGTCGAACTGATTGACTGCGGCGTAGCGGCAGAACGAGGCGCGGCCAATCTTGCTGTGGTCCGCGACGAGCACGCACGTCGATCCCGCCTCCATCACACCCGTGCACACGCGGGCCAGGTCGAGGGCTACGGTATAGACCCCCTTGGGGGTGACGCCGTCCGCGCCCACGATGGCATAGTCCACGTGGAATCGCTTGAGATTCTCCGCGGTCAACCACCCCGTCAAATCGGGGCTTCCCCTGCGCGCCGTTCCGCCCAGCAGCACCGTCTCCACGGCGTCGTGTGCGTAAAGGACGGAGGCAATTGCGAGTGAACTGGTGAGCACCGTAAGGCAGGGAATGGCTGCGATGGCTTTGGCCACTTCGAGCGTCGTCGTTCCGCTATCAAGCGCAACGGACTTGCCCGGCTCAATCATCGCCGCGACGGCGCGCGCGATGGCGCGCTTTTCGCGGGCATTGACGTTGCCGCGCTCCATGAATGCAAACTCGACGACACCGGGCTTGGAAAGAACTGCGCCGCCATGGGTTCGCGAAATGCGGCCTTCCTGGTCGAGCAACATGAGGTCGCGCCGGATGGATGCGAGACTCACCGAGAAACGCGTGGCCAATTCCTGCGCGGAGACCTCGTCTTTTCCGCTGAGATAGTCGACAAGCTGCTCGTGGCGCATGTTCGTGGTGCGGCTGTTTCTGGCCAAGGGAGATCTCCCTGCGATTTTCGACTTGACGCGGGTCATGCCGGTGCTTATCATAACGCGCATAAACGAGCAAAAACAATCACGAACGCTCAATCGCCTCCTGGCGCATCGAACGGAAAGGAAAACGACTGGCATGAACCGCAAGAGTGCCGCTTTCATATTCGCAGTCCCAGCCTTGCTTGCCTTGACGCTGGGCTGCTCTGCGCTCGTACTTGCCGCTCCCCAATCGGTGTTGCCTCCTCCAAAGAATGGGGACATGTATGTCGTAGCGCATCGCGGTGCGCACCAAGGCATACCGGAGAACACGTTGCCTGCCTATCAAAAGGCAATCGATCTCGGGGCCGACTTCGTCGAGATCGACGTGCGGACGACGAAGGATGGCAAGTTTGTGAGCATGCACAACGGCAAGGTGGACGACTACACCCAGGGGAAAGTGAAGGGAAATGTCTCGGACTTGACGTTCGACGAGATTCGCAGTTTGGATATCGGGAGCCGCGTTGGGCCGGAGTGGAAGGACGTCAAGGTACCGACGTTCGAAGAGATCCTCGATCTGTGCAAAGGCAAGATTGGGATCTATCTGGATCTAAAGTCGGCGGAAGTGGCGCCGCTCGTCAAGGAGATTAAGGCGCGTGGCATGGAACGCAACGTCATTTGGTACGCAGGGCCGAACAAGCTGAAGGAAGTGGAGAAGCTGTGTCCCGAGTGCCTCCCCATGCCCGATCCCTATGAAATCAAGAACCTGCCCAAGCTGCTTCAAGAAAACAAGCCGAAGCTCGTGGCTTCATCCTGGGACTTCTACTCGAAGGAATTCGCGGAGCAGTGTCACGCGACGGGTGCGATTGTGATCGTTGACGACGATGGGCCTCAGTGCTGGGAATCGGCGCTGGAGTGGGGCACCGACGGCATTCAAACCGACGAGCCCGAACAGTTGATCGCGTTTATCAAGCAGCGTGCAAGCGCTGGTGACAAATAGGTGTCCCCCCCCTGATTCAGGCATGACGGCGGCCCAGCCAATAGGTCGCCGTCATGCCGAGTCTTTTCGCAGCTCTCGCGAATCGTATTAGGGCGCGTTTCCAGCCTTGCCGGCGAACTGGCGATGGTGCTCGCGAATCTCATCTGCGCTTAAGGCGCGGTCGTACAGCTTGACCTCGTCCAGAAGGCCGTCGAAGTACGACTGGTGGCCCACTTCATAATTGCCCAAAACCAAATGAAACGTGCTGGCATGCACGGGGCCCGGCCGCTCCAAGTTTCCCTGCTCCTCTCCATCCACGTAGATTCGCTGTGTCTGCCCGTCAAAGGTGCCAACCAGGTGTACCCACTTTCCCGTCGCCAACGGTGAGTTCGCCGTGAGGTGATGACTCCAACTCGTGAGTGGAACCTCAAAGCATGGTTTCCCCTCCAACACTCCCAGGCGATATCCGGTAGAGGTGCCGCCGCCGAAGACGCGGCTTACGCACCAAGCGTTGTCTTGGCCGGGCACGTCGGTCTTCACCCAGCATTCGACCGAGAGCGTGGCAGCGGGGGAGAGGCGCGGGTCGTTGGGCACCTCGACGCTTCCACCTTTGCACACGAGGGCATTGCCGTCGATACCGCCGGCGCGTTGCGCGTCGTGGAGTTTCCCGCCCAGCCGGTGGCCCGAGTAATCCAACGCGACGGGCGACTCGTTCTCTTCGTCGAAAGCCCACCACGCAATCAAGCCAGGGTCAGGGATGGAGCCTTTAGTGGCCTTCTTTGAGAGGAGCGTCCTCAGTTCCTCTTCGCGGTCCGCGTATACCCGGTAGGCTGTGTCGTACGGCCCCATGCCAATGTCTTCCGGGAGCAAATCCGTGTGCGGTTCCGAAGCGCTGGAGAACACTTCGCGAACGGCATCGAGATACCCAAAACCGTATTCGCGATACGGAGCGATATAGTGTCCCTCGCTCCATTCGTTCCAGTTGTCCAACAGCAGGAGCTTGCTTCCCAGTTCATGCGCCGGAAACGTCGCGATGATCTCCTTCGCTTTCTGGAGAAGCGTCTTGTAGTCGCTCGGCGGGATCTTCCAGATGGTCCCTTCGTCGGCCCATCCGCTCCACGCCTGCGATACCGTGACGACCTGCGGAATGATGCCCAGTTGCTGTGTCTTGGTAATGGAGTCGACCTGGGCCTGTATGGCCTTCTCCGGTGTCGGATTGTCGGGCACATACCAGACGTACGCGAACGTATAGTCGAGTCCCAGGTTCTTCATCAACGTCAGATGTTCGGGGTCGAGCCCGCGATATTCGCCAAGGATATACAGCCCGTCGAAACCCGCGTCTTTGCAGGCCTGCCTCATCAGATTGAAGGCCTTGACGACATTCTCCACGCTCCCCAAATCGTCGACGAGAAACTCGGGACGATAGACGAACCGCAACGGCTTGTTGTCGATCTTGAGATAGCCGGGATGTTTGAAGTAGGTGTCGATCCAAAATGGCAGCAGATTCTCCATGAGATCATTTTCGTTGGACACGCCGGCACGGCCGCGCGATTGGTTCTCCCACATGATCGTGAATTTCATTTTGTCGACGAACTTCGATTTGAACAAGGCATCGTGGATGGCGCTGCCGAAGTTCATCTTCACCGGTTCACCCTGGCTGGCCCGGTACCAACAGTAGATGAAGAAGTTCACGCCATGCTCGACGGCCCATTTCGTCTCCCAATCGGCAACCTCGGGATTCTCCTGAGAGTAGAAGCCCAAAGCGGGCGTGCGCTCGGGATGTTTCAATACTTGCGCCCACATGCTGGTCTTATCGGCTTCCCACAGCGGGCAATTGTGCGCACCGACAAGCACGTCAGTCTGCACCGGGACTGGTTCGGGGATGTAAGGGAGTTTGCGAATCTCCACAGGGGGAAGGACATTTAGAGTGAGGGACGCGGATGCTGCGAGTTCGTTCGCGACACGCACATGGATCGTTAGTTCATAGGTTGCTGGCGCGTCCGCGAGTATGTCCCACGATGCCGTCGCGTGCGCGGAATCTTCCAGCGAAAGAGGGATCGTAGGATTCGGTCCGGTGATTCGCAGGCCGGGCGGAAGAACGAGTGAGGCCTCCACGGATAGGGCCTTGTCGCCGGTGTTATCGATTACGGCAGTGATGGTTGTTGGGCGTTGCGCTCTAGGAATAGGGGTGTTTGGGGCGAACGTGCGTATGATCACGTCCGCATTGGCCGAACTGATGCCCATCACGAAGACTGTGATGCCCATTAGAAAACGACGATTCACGTGCGCTGCCCCCCTTTAGCGCCCATTCCGAGTGGGCGTGGGCCTCATACTATCAGCGAAGCAGCGGACGTTGAAAGCGTTGCGCTACGCGGTCACTGATTCTGAAGCACGTCGAGCATCGCGGCGATGTTCTCGGGGCGCGCGTCGGCAGGGACGGCGTGGGCGGGCGATGCGAAGAGGCCGCCGTTCTTGCCGACGTGTTCCAGAAGGCATCGGACGTGTTTCTTGACCTCTTCGGGTTTTGCGTAGGGAAGGACGCGTTGGGTGCTGATGCCCCCGTGGAAACAGAGCCGGTCGCCGTAGCGAATCTTCGCCTCGAAGACGTCGATTGCCTCCGGCTGGAATGGATTGAATACATCCAAGCCTGCCTCGATGAGGTCTGGAAACAATTCGTCCACTTTCCCGCAAGAATGGATAAACACGAATTTGCCGTGTTCTTTCACGCGGCCATACATGCACCTCACTCGCGGCAAGATGAACTCGCGCCACAACGCGTTTCCCATGAGGAGGCCGCGCTGGCTGCCCCAGTCATCGCCGAAATACATGCCGTCGATTGCGTATGAGCAGGCTTTGTCCACGATGGCCAGATTGAATTCGAGGATACGGTCGAGCAGCGCGTGTACGAAATCAGGCTCGCACTTCATCGCCGTAAGGACGTTCTCCATGCCTGCCAGGGTCCAAGCCCGCTCAAAGAGAGAGAAGCCGATGTTGGCAACAACGAAGCGGTCGCCCAAGTCCCCGGACGTCCGCGGATACCCTGCATAGCGCG
>JBHEKO010000618.1:0-4715 GCA_041859475.1 Candidatus Hydrogenedentales bacterium | reverse complement strand
GGCGGCGCGCACGAAGCGATACACCGGATTCGCTTGCTGCAAGGTCGAGCTTCGAGAGGAATAGAGAATATGACTAAAAGATTATGTGCACTCTTGGCGATGGCGCTGTTTGGCGCGGTTGCGATGGCCGATACCGTGTATTTGAAGACCGGTGTGAGCTACGACGGCAAAGTGACGGTGCGCAACGAGAACAGCATCGCGGTCGAAGGCGGGGGCGGGAGCATCGTTCTGCAAAACGACGAAGTAGACCGTATCGAGAAGAACGATAAGACATCCGCCAAAGACGTATCGAAGTTCAATCCCCACGCGATCCAACATGAGAAGATGATGGAAGAGAAGACGGGCTTGACGACAGAGCAGCGCGAGCAGGTTGTCGCTATCATCGACTTGTTCAGGGGCGAGGACGAGGCGGAGCGTTCGGCGGCAATCAAGAAGTTGGTGGGCATGCAGAAGGAGGTGGACATCTTCCATTTTCTGGAGGTCACGCTTTCGAGCTACGGTGCCCGATTGCTGCCAGGGGTGCTTGCGTCGTTGAGCACAATTGACAGGCGCAGAGCCGAACCCATTATTCGCGACAAGGCCACGGATCCCGTACCTCAGAATCGGGCGGCTGCATTGGAAGCGCTGGGGGGGCTTGGCGACAAGGCGAGCGTCGATTATGTGGCGCGGGGGTTGGTGGACGAGGAAGTGGTCGTGAAGACGCGGGCCGCTGTCGCGCTTGCCGAATTGAATGATAGGGCGATTTCGCCCGCGCTCATCGAAGGGCTCAAGGATAACGACCCGCGAGTTCGAATTGCCTGTTCGCGCGCGCTGGCAAAGCTGTGGAGCACGGAATCGGAGCCAGTCCAGTTCGAGAAGTTCGAGGAATGGCAGCAGTATTGGGAAGGGCAGAAGCAACAGGTCGCCAGTCCCATTGAGCTTGCGCAACTCCAGCCGTTGTTCGTGTCGGATGGGGAGAGCTATGTGATTCCTCATGAGTAGTTGCTCGGTGGGGGAAGGCCTCTCGGACAAACACAGACTGGCACGGACCAATGCGGATCAGCGCGGAGGGCGATAACTCGGTGTTTGGGTCGCGGTTGGCGCGGTGGGTCAGGATATCCATTTCCCGGGCAGTGCGCCTAGACCGGCGCGGTCCCATTTCGGATCGAAGTACCGGATGAGCCGCTGCGTTGCTCCATGGGGGCGTGGGTCCACGTGGGCAGATAGCTGGTCGTAGATTTTGTAGACGCGATCCCAGTAGCGCTTGGTCAGCGCGTCGAAGTCGGGCGCTTCCGCACTGAGGTCCGCGAACAGGTCGAAGAAGAACAGCAGGTCTTTGCGGTGCTGTTCGGGGTGGGGATGGAACGGCACATCCCCGTTGACACTCGTTTCGAGGGAACGCATCAGTTCCGCGCCTTCACGCATCTTCTTGTTGAACTCCTGCCTCGGCATATCGATGCGATTGTAGTTTCCCCAATCGGGAATGATCTCGAAGAGGGGAAGCAGTGACGCCAAGGGTTCGGAGGCAGGCCCGAAGAGGCGCGCGTAGAAGGCGCGCGTGAGCGCGGCGGCATCGGCGTTGGGGTTTATGAACGACTGCGCGGACTGGTAGAGCGAGAGCTGGTTCAACAACGGGGTCATGGTGAAACAGATGCCGCCTTCGTAAGGGGCCGCTTCGAGTTCGCGTTTGCGTTGGGCGTAGAGCCGCTCGAACCGATTGTGAGGGATGATTGCGCCCTCGCCTTCGGTGAGGCTGAAATCCCAGGTGACAATGCGGTTTGTGCGTGCGATTTCGCGTGCCCACGGCCGCGCATCTTCTTGGCCGCCGCCGGTGTCGGGGTTGCTGTCGGAGTTGAAGCCGAGGTTGATGGCCACGGACGTCTCTTTGGGGAACTCGGGCAGGCGCTTGACGAGGTAGTCCATGGCGTCGTCGGCGCGTTGCTTGTCGAAGCGCCACGCGGACCCCTGGATGCTCTGCAAGAACTCGCCCTTCCAATCGGGCGGCCCTTGAATCGTTCCCCATCCCCAGAACGGCGTGCCCCACGTGCCGAGCTCGATTTCCGCTTGCGGCTGGTTCTTCTTCACGACTTCGGCGATTTCCAGCGAACGGTCGATAAACGTGCGCGCCGTGCATCCGTTGCGCGAGCAACCGCCAGGATCGCCGGGGAAGATGCCGATCACGCCAAGCCCAGGCAGGCGCTTGGTCCATTCGTCCCACAGCATGCGGCACTCCGCCCATTCCTCGGGGACGTTTGGACAATGGGTGTGCCAGTCGTCGCCGACCGTGGTGAGGCAGGCAATCATCTTGATGCCCAGCCCGCGCGACCCGGCGTGGGCGATCATCGCGTTCATCTGACGCGCGAATTCTTTGCCGAACGGTTGATCGAGGGCGGCGCGCGAGAAAAGGCGGGGAACGAGCCAGAATTCGAAATGCGTGAAGCCGAAATCGTGAATCATGTCGAGGAAGCGGAACCAGTCGTTGTCGGACCAGCGGTACGGCAACTCGGGATAGAACATGTTTGGACTAAACGCGTTGAGGAGATGCTCGGCGAAATTGTTGTAGCAGCTCCTGCGCTGGGCGCGCGTTGGCGGCTCTATGTTTGGCATTGCGCCCTTTTCCTGGGCGGAGAGAGCTTCTGAGAGGGCCAATGAGGCTACACCGGCGGCGACACGACGCAACAAGCCTCGCCTGCTTAAGCTAGTTGTATTCATAAATTCCATCGATTGTACACCTATGATCAATCGTTGCAGCCGTTCGTTCCGAACGTCTCGCTTCAGACTATACAAGCCGCTTTGCGATTCTGTCGGGGTCTTGGCGGCAGTCCAGCACCGCATAGACTCGCGTGGCCCCCTCTTCTTCCCTGTAATATATGGCGAAAGGAAACCGCTTGGATAGAAGCCGATAAAAACCAAAGTGCATTGGATGGATACCCGAAAAGAGCTGCAGCGAATCAATATCCGAGAAAATGGAGTTTAGAAAATAATCGCCCAGGCCAGTCTGCCTTCCTTCGTAAAATCTGAAACCATCCACCAAGTCCTGCTCGGCGTCTCCAAGGATTTGAATCTTCATTTGCAGCGGCGGCGAATGCGGCTCTTTGCCTCCGGCCAGTCGCGGAACTGCGAGGAGCCTTCAGCAACTCGATTCTCCCTGGCTTTCAGGACATCGCCGTGCCACGTGGGGGAGGGCACTCCATCTGGGGTGCGCTGCAAATCGTCCCAAAGTTCTTCAAGCGCACGGAGCTTTTCCGGAACTGTCATCTTATCCAGGGGAATGACCACTTTCATGAGATTGCCCTCCTCCAATCAAAGGACATAGTAGTGGCGGAAACATCGCCATGGCAAATATCGTACTAAGGGTTGCGAGGCTCGGGTATAATCGCGCCATGCTGCGAGTCATTGCGGGAGAGGCGAAGGGGATTCGGCTGGAAGCGCCCAAGGGGTCGCGGGTACGGCCGACGCTGGACCGTGTGCGGGAGGCGCTGTTCAGCATCTTGGGACCGGGCCTTCCGGGGAGCCGGTTTGCGGATCTCTTCGCGGGGACGGGGGCGAACGGTATCGAAGCGCTGAGCCGGGGCGCGGCTTCCGCAGTCTTTGTGGACAGCGATACGCGATCCTTGGACTGTGTCCGGAGTAATCTCGAGAAGGCCAAGTTTGGGGCGCGGGGGACCCTACGGCGAATCTCGATTCCCGGCGGGCTGAGCGCGCTGGCCAAAATGGGGGGTGGCTTCGACGTGATCTATGCCGACCCGCCGTTTGGTTTTCAGGAATACGGGGAGCTTATATCGGCGATATCCGACATCGGGCTGCTTGGCGACGATGGTCTCTTTGTGCTGGAGCATGCCCGTGACGAGGCAATCCCCGAGGAGGGGGGGAGGCTGAAGCGATACCGGCACGAGAACTACGGTTCAGTGGGGTTGTCGTTTTTCGCTTGACGCCGTATGTTGTATCTGGTAGGGTATGAACACAACATCTAGGCGTACTAGAAGTTGCGAAGTCTCTCTATTGTGGGGGCGAACGTCGGCAACAGGGACAAACCACCATGCGGTGTCCGTTCTGCGCATTTCTGGAAAGCAAAGTGGTTGATTCCCGTTCTTCGAAAGAAGGGGATTCGATTCGGCGTCGGCGCGAGTGCTTAAAGTGCGCGCGCCGCTACACCACGTATGAGCGGATCGAAGAAGTCGCTCAGATGGTGATCAAGAAAGACGGACGGCGCGAACCGTTCGATCGTTGGAAGATCAAGAGCGGAATCCTAAAGGCCTGCGAGAAGCGCCCCGTCAGCCTCGAACAAGTCGAATCGCTCATCGACGATGTGGAACGTTCGCTTTTCAATTCGAGCGAACACGAAGTGTCTACGGATTCGATCGGCATGTCGGTGATGCAACGGTTGAAAGAGCTGGATGAAGTCGCCTACGTGCGCTTTGCATCGGTGTATCGCCAATTCAAAGACCTCAACGAATTCATGAGCGAGCTCAAGAACCTGTTGAGTTAGTTCAAAGACAGGGACCTTTCGCCGTATCGTCCTCTGTTAACCAACCACCCGCTTTTCAGCGATCATCCAATTGGCCGAACACGCCGGCAAGCAGGGGTGGTCCCACGAACGCGAAAACCACAGCGACCGCTACCGCGATTCCCAGAATTCTTGAAGGACCGGCGTCATCGGAAAAGTGGACCAGCAATCTGGTCCGGGCCAGAAGCAATAGAGTGGCTAGAAACCCGATCACGCCGCAAAAGAGCCG
>JBHEKO010000402.1:0-4472 GCA_041859475.1 Candidatus Hydrogenedentales bacterium | reverse complement strand
TGGACTTCGACGTTTTGGAGTCCGCCCATTCTTCCGTTATCGAGAGCAGCAGGCACTCGCGTCAATGCGCGCGTCTTGGGTTTTGATGGAGCGGCGACGGTTTCCGGAGTGTCATTCGATTTCGCGGCAAGCGCGGCGTCGGTTGTCTCGGGGGCTTCAACTTCCGCGACCTCTTCGAACTGGGTTATTTCCAGATCACTGGTGACTGGAGTAGGTTCGGGGAGAGTTTCCGATTTCACGCTGGATTGGGTCTCGCTGACGGGTATAGCTGAGTCTACGTGCACATTCGGTTTCGAGTGCGTCCGTTTCGGGGCGGTCTTCTCCGGTTCAGATTCTTTCGGCGTATTGGTAAGGGAAGGCGTCGAATCCGGGGGAGAGACGTTCTCAGTGCTTGGCTTGTCCGACTCGTTACGATCCGATTTGAGAGTAGGTTCGACAATCGGGCTTGCATAGTATCGCGGACGAATGCTGAGACCACTTCCTACTTGCACATTCTGCAGTTCCGCGACGTGCGAACGCGACACCAATTCGGCTTCGTGTGCGCGCGAGGAAGCTACCGCTTCCGAACTCGTATTCGTCGTCGCTTGACGCGACTCGCCGACTGCGGGTTGCGGTTGCGCCCAGGCAGGCAGAATGAGCAGGGCCGCCAACGTCGCTGCGGCCGCGGCGACACAGGACATACGATGGGGGACAGTATCGCGCACGATCATTTTGAGTCTCCTTTCGAAAGCGCCCTTGCTGCCGGAGGCCATTCCAATGGCTCCGATGGGCGCGACGTTCCAGGACACGGTATCGATTACGGCAATCAGCGATTCGGCGTATTCGCGGCGTCCGTCCGGAACAAGCCGGACGACCCACGCGTCGCAGGCGAATTCAGCGCACTCGCGCATGCGTCTACGGGCATACCAAAACACGGGGTTCCACCACCACACGAAGGCTGCAATCAGTTCCACCCAGCCGGTCCAGTGGTCGCGGCGTTTCAGGTGGACCAGCTCATGGGCCAGTACGCTGCGCCATGCGGTGGCACTGAGTTTTTCGAGCAGACTCTCAGGGATGACCAGTATGGGTCGAAAGCTACACACGACCAAGGGCATTCGGACTCCTGCAACGACGACACTTCTCGGTGCGCGTATCCCGAGTTGGCTTGCCAGAAGATCAACCTGGTCTTGAAGGTGACGTGGGGTGCCCGCGCCACGCGCAATCTGCCGATACAATCGTAGGAGGCGCGTTCCTTCGAGAATGGCTGCGGCAACGGTGCCTGCGAGCCATAGGTTGCCCAGAACGGAACCGAGCGACCAGCCGGCGACTTCCGCGCTGAGTTGTCCTTGCGAGGGTCCGAGCAGCGCGGTGGAACCGGAACTTTCGATGGGCCAAGGCCACAGGGGCAGGGGTGGCGCGATTAGCTTGATGACAACGAGCAACCACAGCACGTGTTGGGCAGAGGGACTGAGCCGAAACACGCGCGAGATTGCTATTGCGCAGAGCGTCAAGACTGTCGCGCCAAGGGCGTTCTGCGTCAGCCACCACATCATGCCGTTCTCCCTCCCCTATGCTTGCGGGCGTGCAATGCGCGCCCGCGTGCGTTCAGCTACTTTTGTTCAAGCTCGTCTAACAAGCTTCGGAAACGGGCAATCTCATCGCGCGAGAAGTTTTCATCGGTGACCAGGGCGCGCACCAAGGAGGTTGCCGTTCCGTCGCAAAGATTCAGCGCCAGTTCTTTCAGGCGTTGGCCAAGCAATTTCTCGCGCGATACGGAGGGTTCGTAGGTGTGCGGCATGCTCACTTTCCGAACCGACACGAAGCCCTTGGCCTGCAACCGGAGAAGCAGCGTCTGGATCGTCGTGTAAGCCCAGCGGTGCCCGTGGCGAAGAAGGACTTCCTCTACGTCGCGCACGGTGCCGGAGCCTATGTCCCATAGTGCTTTCAGGACCGCCAGTTCGGTTTCGCTTGCATCGGTACCGCGGGGTGCCATTTGGGTTCCTTTCACGACAGGGAAACTAACTACAAATCGTAGTAATCAAAATTTACTACAAATCGTAGTAAGTTGTCAAGGGGGTTGCGGAAACCTGTCGCAGTATCGGAAGTTGTGTTGCGGCGGGGCGGGGGTGTAGCGTGAAGGGCGATGGCGACGAAGGAGCCTCAGGACGTGGAAGACGCAGCACTGTATCAGGAAATCGTGGACAAGATTGTGCCACTCGCCAAGCCGTATAAGATCATTATTTTCGGCAGTCGCGCGCGGGGAGATGCCGATCGGAATAGTGACGTAGACATCATGGTAATTGCGGATGAGGAAGAGTCGTGGCCAATGCAGGCTGGACGGCTGTATACCGCGTTGTCTGGACTCCCCATAGAAGTGGACATTGTTGTCTACAGCCCTGAAGATGTAAGCGAGTGGTCGGGAGTACCGCAAGCTCTGGTTACCACGGCATACCGCGAAGGCAGAGTTGTCTATGAGCGAACGTCTTGATCTTGCCCGAAAATGGCTGGAGCTCGCGAATGAAGACATGCTTGTACTCACGCTGTTGCACAAGCAGGGTGTTGCCTTCGGCGCGGTGTGCTTCCATGCGCAGCAAAGTGCCGAGAAGACCCTCAAAGCCTATCTCATCTATCTGGGTGTCGAATTCCCTTATACCCACAATCTATCCAAACTCATCGGGTTGGCATCCAGAGCGACTCCCGAACTCAGTCAATTGACGGAAACTGCTCAATTCCTCACTCCTTTCGCTGTCAAGACTCGATACGCGTTCGAAAAGCCCATCACTTCAACAATCGTAGAAGAGGCCTGTCGGGGAGCACAAGCAGTCTGGGATGCGGTTCTTCCCTTTCTACCGGCAGCGTGCGTGCCGCCATTTCCTCCAAGTGGAGCAAATGGCGAGTAGACGATGGAGCGAGATCTTCTATGAATCTACTTTCAAGTCGAAGCAGCCTGTTGTCTGCTCCCATCACTCCAGACTGGCAAGCCTTCGTCCGATGTCTTCGCCGGGAAGGCACACCGAAGCGTGTTCATCACATTGAGTTGTTCTTGGACCCGGAAATGCAGGACGCGGTTTGCGAGCGGTTCGGGCTGATACCGGACGTCACGCCGGACGACGCGTATTTTCTTCAGAAGCGGCATCTGGCCGTGCAGCAGTTTCTGGGGTATGACTTCGTGCGGGCGAGTCTCGACGATATCGTGATGCCGTTGCGGTACGACATTGCGGACGACACGGCCGATTTGAAGCGGGACGGCGGGCGCAATTACGTGAACGAGAGCACGGGCCCCATCGCCAATTGGGAAGATTTCGAGCGGTACCCCTGGCCGGACCCCACGAAGGCCCCGACACGGTCGTTGGATTGGTATAGCGAGCACCTGCCGGAGAACATGTGCATCGTGGCCAGCGGGGGCTTCGCGCATTTCGCGGAATTTCTCAATTGGCTGCTGGGGTACGAGGCGCTTTGCGTGGCGTTGTTCGAACAGCGCGATCTGTTGGCGGCCATCAGTCAGCGGTTGCTGGACATGTATGAAGTCATCATCGACCGTGTGCTGGCCTATGACCGGGTTAAGGTCGTGTGGGGCAGCGACGACATGGGGTTTCGCACGGGGCCGCTCATCAGCCCGGACGATTTGCGGGAGTTCGTGTTGCCGGGTCACAAGCGAATGGCGCAGAAATCGCATGCGGCGGGGCGGCCGTATCTGCTCCATTGCTGCGGCAAGATCGACCTGATCATGGACGACCTTATTGGCGATGTCGGGATCGACGCGAAGCATTCGTTCGAGGACACCATCGAGTCGGTTGCCGACGCGAAGCGCGCCTATGGGGACCGGATCGCATTGCTGGGGGGAATCGATGTAGACTTCCTGTGCCGTGCCGATGAGGGGGCTATTCGTACGCGGGTGCGGGAAACACTTGATATATGCCTCCCTGGAGGTGGTTATTGCCTGGGTACGGGCAATAGCGTGGCGAATTACATTCCGCTGGAAAGTTATCTGGCGATGCTGGATGAGGGGCGGCGGTACGCGTCATAGGACGTCTGAGGTGGTTACCGGATGCCGGCTGGAAGCCGGCGGTACGCAGCCCAAGACGCCCGGCACAGAGACCGGGCGCTACAAGAGCAGCGCCACGCATCGTAGCGCGAGGTTGACAGCTTGCTGTAACTTGCCCATTTTCTGGGATTTGCGCTCGGGAATATGAGGGGAATATGGCCCCTTGGGCCGGTGTTGACAGGGGTGGGAGCGAGTGATCCCACGTTTTCGGGGGGTTGCCATCGCTTGGGGCAGCGCTGCGGACCGTTCTTCACGAAGCTAGCCGATTATTGCCCCTTCCCTGAAAGAGAATGCCCTCTCCGAAGTGTTAACCACAAAGAGAGTTGTACGGACCAGGCGGTCCCTGTCGAATACGACGCCGAAAGGTTGAGGGAATGAGTGACGTAGAAGACACGAGCTCGGATGCGGCGTACACCGGTACACGGGTCGAACAAAGCACCCGCGAAAT
>JBHEKO010000249.1:0-7269 GCA_041859475.1 Candidatus Hydrogenedentales bacterium | reverse complement strand
ATCGATGGAACCCACGTTGCACGGCGACCCCGGCTTCTTTATCGGCGACCGCGTCTTCGTCAACAAACTCATATTCGGACCGCGCGTCCCATTCACCAACATCCGCATCTTCCGTCTCGGAGAACCGAAACGATGGGACATTGTCGTGTTTCGGTCCGTGGAACCGGAGAGTCCCAACAAAGTCCTGATCAAACGCGTGGTCGGACTTCCCGGCGAGCGCGTCCACATCGCCAACGGAAAAATCCACATCAACGGGGAGCCGCTGGAACTTCCCGACTCGATGCCCGACGTGAACTACACCTTAGGCCCCCTACTGACGCAGAAGGATCTCGACCAGTATTTGCGGGATGTCCCGCCTCAAGATCAACCGCGAGCCCTTGCCAGCCTCGACAGCCAACTCAGCGGCTATAAATACGGTGTCCTTCCCATGGACAAGTATTCGCTGATTCCGCCCAATCACTACTTCATGCTCGGTGACAACAGCGAACGCAGCCAGGATGGGCGCTACTTCGGCTGGGTGCCTCACGACAATCTGCTTGGGCGCGCGTCGTGCATCTGGTGGCCCTTCAAGAACCGCCGCGACTTCACGGGATTCTCTCACACGTGGTGGGGAATGGCCTTGCTCGTAGGAATTCCGTTCCTCCTGATCGGATACGAGGTTAGCCGTTCATTCTTCATCTTGCCGTGGCGCGTGAAGCGCAGTCCCCTCAAAGCAATCGTTCGTGACGGCGAGCGCGTCTGGATCAACCGCGCCGCCTTTGGATGGAGATTGCCTTTCGGCAACAAGCGCATCGGAAAGCGGCAGCCCGTGCGCGGCGCGGCCGTTGCCTTCACGCTACCGGATAGCGCATCGGCGGACGATCAAATCGAGGTGATGTTCGGACGCGTAATCGCGCTGCCCGGCGACACGATCAAAGTCGAGGATGGAGGAGTCCAAGTCGAAGGCGTGCGCGCCGAAGACGCGGGCCCGCTCAATGCCGGCGCGGAGTGGTTGGGCAAAAAGAAGACAACGGTGCCCGAAGACCACTATCTCGTGCTTGCCGACGTGGATGCGGAGGGCCAAGACGGACGTGCCTTCGGCTGGCTGCCGGAGGACTGTCTCGTAGGGTCGGTTGCCGCGGTCTGGTGGCCGCCCCAGCGCGCGCGACGGGTGCGCAGCCATGGAAGCATCTCCTAATTCCGTGATCGGCGTATACGTCCACATCCCCTATTGTCGCACCATTTGCCCCTACTGCGATTTCGTGAAGCGCCCCATCAAGGGGGCCGTCCCGAAGGCCTTCCTCGATGCCCTTCGTGAAGAAATCGTGTCCTTCGATGGCGACTCGGAGGTTGACGGCGTATTCTTCGGGGGCGGCACGCCCTCCCTCATCGCCGTCGACGATTTCGCGAGTATTATGGGCGCGCTCCGTTCCCGGTTTCGCCTTACCCCTGCAGCGGAAATCACGCTCGAAGCCAATCCCGACGACGTCACGGCGGAGCTTCTCGACGCGTGGACCGCGTGCGGCGTCAATCGGGTCAGCCTCGGCGTGCAGAGTTTTAACGAAGAGACCCTTCGATACCTCGGCAGAAGGCACAACGCCGGCGGCGCGCGGCGCGCATGCGAACTCGTGGCGGAGCGGTTCGCGAACTGGAACATGGATCTCATTTTCGGCGCGCCCCCGTTGACAGCTTGGCGCGACACCCTTGAAGCGTGCCGCTCGTTCCAGCCGGCGCATGTGTCGGCATACGGCCTGACCTACGAGTCGGGAACGCCCTTCGGCAAGCGCGCAAACGAAGCAATCGACGACGATACGTACCTCACGCAATTCCATGACGTGGACGAGGTCCTCGATGCCTACGAGCGATACGAAGTGTCGAACCTCGCAAGACCTTCCTTTCAATGTATCCTGAATCTCCGCTATTGGCACAACGAAGAATACGCGGGGTTCGGCCCCGCGGCGTACTCATACCTGCGAAACGTGCGCTCGCGTAACTGCGTGAAGACCGAGGATTATCTCTCCGTCCCTGGCAGCAAGCAGGAGATGCTTCCGCTTACGGAGCAAGAGATTCGAGTGGAAACGCTGATTCAACACTTCCGCTTGAGGCAGGGATTGAAGAAAGACTATTACCGCGCGCGCTTCGGAAGGCCGCTCGAATCCGACTTCGGCCCGCTTATAGAGTCCCTTGTCGAGCGAGGGTTGCTGACGGAAGACGAAGCGGCTGTTCGCCCGACCCCAAAGGGCTTTGAACTCAACAACGAAATCGGCTTGGCCTTGGTGAGTTAGCCTGCATTTTGCGCTTGCGGTCATGCGTGCCTGTCCAAAATGCTTTCACCCGGGCAACGCCTGTAGTAGGATGACGTTGCTGCTTCGAACACTGGGGAGACGCATGGTACGCAACGCGCGACAGAGTATGCTTGTCGCCGCCGTGTGCGCGTGGACTTGGGCAGCACCCCACGCATGCGCCCAATTGGTCCTTGTGCAAACAACCACCATGACGGCGGCGCGCGAAGCGGCGCGCGTCTACACGCAGGCGGTGGAACTGACCATTCCCGCGCCGCCCACCCTACCACAACTCCTGCCTGGCGAGGCGTTAGCGGGAAGCTGCCTGATCACCTCGGATGGAGACACCCTAATCACCTCCACGTTTACGGCCGGAGGCGCGTCTCGCGCGGCACAATCCTTCCTTTCCATTTCGCGCACGATCCCGCTTGCTCTCCAGCCGCAAGATTCCCTCATCCTCGGCAACAGCGGGCTGATGCAGCTACATGCCCTCGTCGAGGACCCGGCAACAGGCGCCAAGACGCTGGTCACCTTCGGAAGCAGCGGATCGCATGGGGAGCGCGGGCCGTGGCAGCTCCGGGCTCGGGCGATCTTGTCCGAGCCAGTCCTCGCGTTTGCGCCCCAGGATGCCGGATGGCTGCTTCCAGGAGAGCCGGTTGCATGCGCCGCGCTCCCGGGACGCCCCGTGGTGGCCGTGTTGTGCCGTGCGCCGGACGGCGGCGGTGTCTTGCACGTGCGCGACGTGACCCGCGGCGAGATTGTTGTGGAAGCACTAATGCTTCCGGGTGCGGCGCGCGCCCAAGAGCCGGTGGGGTTGGCTGCAAGCCAAGATGGCCGGCAGCTCTATGCGCTCTCGTCCGGGTACTCCTCAAACGGCGGTGCGGCGCGTACCTCTACCCTTCAGGTCATTAGCGGACACCTGTTCGATGTCGCTTCCAACGAAGTGGAACTGCCGGGTGACGCCTCTGGTGAGAACGCTCCTTTGCATCCCGCCGAGGCAGGCTCTTGTTGGGTGACGACGCGCTCCCGAAGCGAAGGGTTCGCGTATGCCGTTCTGATTCAGACCTCGGAAGCCTCCGCGAAGAAAGCCGCGGAGTACTCGTTCGGCGATGCAGGGCAGGGCCTCCTCCTGGCCGTCGCGGAAGACGGTTCCTCCGTGGCAATCGCCGCGAACAACCGGCTTGGAATTTGGCCGAATGGCAGTCCTGGCGGCAAGTCGCTCTCGTTTGACTCGAAGATTCTAGCTCTCGAATGGATGTACGGCCAAGTGCTTGCCGGGGAAGCTGGACGGCTGCATATTGTCGATCGGGCGACGGGGGGCATTTCGCGCACGGATCAGTTCCAGACCGGCTTCGTCACGGCAATCACTCCTGTCTATAAATTGGGGGCTGTCCCGGGCGACCGGGACCGCGACGGCCTTGGGCCTGCCGACGAAGTGGGGCTGGGCACAGCCGTCGGCGTTGCCGACACGGACATGGACGGCTTGACGGATGGAATCGATATGGAGCCGATGGTCCCGTCGCCGCATTTGGTTGCGCCGCCGATTATCGACTTTCGGGGTGAGGGAATTGGGCGTGAACTCAGAGCGATTCGTCTCGAATCGCCCCACGGCGACGCCTCGGCATGGGGCCTCTCTTTCGACTCGGCCCTCACACCCTGGTTGCGCGTATACCCGCGGTCCGGGAAGTTGCCAGGTTGGTTTCTCGTGGGTATCGATCCGGCTCGATACCGATCAAGCGACGCTTCCTGGGCAAGCATCGCAGTCTCGCTTAGCGGAACGCATCCCGGCGCGAGCGCGTCGGGAAGTCCGCGCACCATTGCCGTGCGCGTACTGCCACCCGGCCGAAGCCCACGCTGCATTCTCTGGCTGTTGGACGAACGGGCGCCGCAAAGCACGCTCCGCGTCGATTCCGACGCCTGGCAACTAAAGGGGCTGGCGGACCTACTCGCGCAGCAGCCTTACCGCTTCAGCCATCGCGTAGAGACTAGGCCGGTTTCGGAGTTGCCGCGGGATGTGTCCATCGTCGTCCTGACGGCAGCGGCAGCAAGCCGCGGTCTCGCCACTCGGCAGGCGCTACTGGATTTCGTCGCGGAGGGCGGCTCTCTTCTCTTCTTGGGAAACCACCTCTCCGAGGAAGGCCCCAGACCCCTCGCCCGATGGCTCAACCCCATCGGTGTTGAATTGGATAACGAAACGGTTCTAAACGGCGCATTTGAGGCAAAGGGGTCCAATTCACCCGTTCGGTACTGGGAACGCTTCCGGCTAAATGGCGGGATGCGAATGCGCGTCGCCGACGCACGGGCAATCATGGTTCCGGACCCTGCAGGCGAAGGCTTGGCTGCGTTTGCCGCAGGCGCCTACGGCAATGGACGTATCGCCTTGTTGGCCGCCGCCACTCCCATCGAATCAAGCGCGTTACAGACAATGTCGAATCGACGCTTCGCGGGCGACCTGTTCACGTGGCTGGCCGAAGCAGGGCTTGGCTTCGATGACCTCGACGCGGATGGACTGCCGGACGATGTCGAAGACAAGAACAGCAACGGCGTCGTGGATCCCGGCGAAACGGATCGCCTCAATCCGGACTCCGATGGCGACGGCATTCCCGACAGCAAAGAAGATCGAACACGAAACGGAATCGTAGATCCGGGCGAGACGAGCCCTTTGAATCCGGACTCCGATGGCGACGGCATTTTCGACGGCGCGGACCCAGGGCCACTTCCAAACGTCGATGCGCCGCACATCGATTTCCTGGAACCGAGCAGCGCACCCGCGGAGGGGGGAACCCGCGTACTCCTGAATGGCAGGAACTTCTCGCCTTCCTCACGCGTCTTCTTTGGCGATCGCGCCGCCCCGCGAGTTAATTTCGAGGACGTCGATGCCCTTCTGGTCGAGACGCCGCCCTCGGTCGATGAAAAGGAAGGAACGGTCGACGTGCGGGTCGAGAACACAATCGACGGCCAGTCGGGCGTGTTGCTTGGCGGGTTCGCCTATACCCCGCGAAGCCTGGTCGAACTTTCCATCAAGAACGTCTCCGCCTCAGCAAGCCAATATCTGGGTGTCGTGTCCCTGCACGTAGACGCGAAACCGGAATCCGCCGTGGGTCTCGTGATTGCCAAAGTCCGCATGACGAAAGAAGGACGCGCGCATTGGGTGGACGCACAACCCGCCGACTCAACGTCTCCCGTCCAGAATCGAATCACACAGCGCATTTCGGAGCCTTCGACCATCGAACTCGTGCTAATCCCGCGAGATCGCGAGCCGATTCGCGGCGATGTGGCTCACCTCACGTGGCGTTCCGACATTCCGCTCGCGGATTTGGGCGTATTGAAGTTCCGTATCGACGAGGCGAAAGTGTATGCGATCAGCGGGCAACCCATGGATGTAGGGGTGGGGGCGCTCAACGTTGGCCTTCACGATCTCCCCCAAGCCCCATAAGCATCGGCGCAGAGGCTTGTTTCGCCAACGCACTCGGATTGACGGCGCGGCAGTCGGATCGTTACTTTCGCATTCGCGTGCCGAACGTGTACTCTCAAGCCCTGTTTCCCGAATATTGCACTGCACGCACGGGAGGGATAATGCCGTCTCTCACTATCGAATTTGTCTTGGGAATGGTTGCCCTTGGGATAGGCGTTGGCCTCGTTAGCGCCGCGCTGGGCCTGGGCGGCGGTATCCTCATGGTCCCCGCGTTTATAACCTTCATCCCTGGGATAGACGCCCACACCGCAAAGGGGACAAGCCTCTTCATTATCATCTTCGTGGCCGCTTTGAACACATGGCGTCTCGGCCACGGCCAGTCTGGCAATCCATGGCGCTTGGCTATGGTCATGGCCGTCGGCTCAATCGCGGGCGGCTATCTGGGCGGCTGGGCGACTTCGCTCTTGCCGGATGACATCGTCGTCTGGATCTTTATCCTGTTCCTGCTCATTGCGGCCGTTCGGACCTTTCTAATCCAGCCGCGCGTTGTACACGCGGAAGACGTCCGCAGGCGTACCCCCACCGCAATTGGCATCGGGGCAGTCTCGGGGATCGTGGGCGGCGCGACGGGCACCGGCGGCGGGCTCGTGATGGTTCCCCTATCTCTAATCGCCGGCGTCGTCACGAACGAGCGCGCCGTCCAACTCTCCAATATGGTGATGGTGGCAACCGGCATCGCGGGGACGATCGCGCACCTGCGCGCTTCCCCGACGACGGCGCTTCCCTACACCATAGGGCACGTGAATTTCGCCCTAGCCCCGCTCGTGTTCATCGGGGCGCAGTTGGCCGCGCCCTATGGCATCCGCGTCGAACGTATGCTTACGCTTTCTCGCCGCAAACGTGTCATGGGCGCGCTCTTGCTCGTGATTAGCGTCCGCCTTGCATACCAGGCCCTTCGGTAATCCGCTCGCTGGAAGTCTCGCGCGTGACGTGAAGGATCGGATAGGTCCAGACCACAAGAAGTCCAACGAAGGCGATACCACCCGCTATAGGCCCCACCAACAGAATGCCGGTGGGATTCTCCACCGAGTTTCCAAACAGGCTCATGCAAAGATTCGACACGGCAATCGACGCCGCCTGCCCGGCTTTGAACGCAACACCGTGCACGCCCCAATACGCGCCTTCCCTCCGCCGGCCAGTCTGCCGCTCGTCCAAGTCGATAATCTCTCCCAGCAGCGGCGTGTATAGAACGTAGAGAATCCCCTGACCGATTCCGCAGACGAAGAACAGGGACCCGCCAAGCAAGAACTTGGTGTTGGCGGGTATCGGCGCTTTCGCGATGAAGTACATCATCGGAAGCCCGACGATGATGATGAGAAACGCGAGAAAGAGCTGCCACTTCATGGCCATGCGCCGCGACAGGAGTGGCGCGAGAAAGAGCGCCGTCAGCAGCGCCGAACCGATAAACGGCAGCATCATCAGGGTTACCGTGCCCTCGTCGCCGCCCAATCCAACCTCTGCCCAATTGGGCAGCACGCGTTGGACGGCCAAGAATCCCACGGAAAAGAGAAAGAACGCCGCGATGTACTTGCG
>JBHEKO010000209.1:0-3747 GCA_041859475.1 Candidatus Hydrogenedentales bacterium | reverse complement strand
GTACGCGGCGCGGAGTTGTTCGAGGGCTTCGGGGGCGACGAAGCGCTCGCCTTGTTCGAAGGGGCCGCCCGGCGCGAGGCGAATCAGGAAGAAGATGACGGTAACGATGATAAAAAAGACGGGGATGAGTCCCAGGGCGCGAACTACCAGGAATCGTATCATCGCTGTGGCTTACTGCGCATCGGCGAGCGAGAAGGTCTTGTAGTTGAGGTAGCCGAGCATGTTCGATTTGAGTCCGTGCACGCGCGGCGCCAACAGAAACCGTTGTCGATAGGAGTAGATGGGGGCGAGCGGGGCTTCGTTCAACAAGAGCTGCTCGGCCTGTTGCAGCAAGGGGAAGCGGACGGTTTGATCGGGCGAGAGGCGCGTCTTTGCGACGAGGGCGTCGAATTCGGGCGATGACCATCCGGTACGATTGTTTCCGCCGCCCGTCTCGAAACACTCGAGGTAATTGATAGGGTCGAGGTAGTCGGCAATCCAAGCCGAGCGCGCCACGTCGTAATCCAGCGTGGTCAGCGAATTGAGATAGACCTTCCACTCCTGCTGGGTGGGGCGGGCTTCGATGTTCAGATTCTTCTTCCACATATCCTGAATGGCTTCGGCGATGCGGCGGTGGTCTTCGCTTTCGTTGAACAGAATATCCAAGGGACGCATGCCTTGCCCGTTGGGATAGCCCGCTTCGGCGAGGAGCTTTCGGGCTTCTTCCACGTTATAGGGGATGGAGGCCTCCGGGGTGTAGCCCGCCAATCCCGGCGGGGTGAAGGCGCTCGCGGGCACGACCGCGCCGAAGAGCACGCTGTCGCAGATCGATTGGCGGTCGATGCTCATCGCAAGCGCGCGGCGGACCTTGGGATCGTCGAGGGGCTTTCGCGTCGTGTTCAGGCAGTAGAAATAGGTGCCGACGAGCGGGTCGATATGGAGCAGATCGGGATTGTCGCGGCGATAGGTTTCGATTTTCGTCGACAGCAGCGATTCGGTGAGGTCCAGACGCCCCGAGCGAAATTCGCGCTCCTCGGTGGCGAGATCGCTGATGGGATAGAATTCGACGCCATCGAGTTTCACGTTGGCCGCGTCCCAATACTGATCGTTGCGCACCACGCGGATGATTTGGTTGGGCGACCATTCCTCAAGCTTGAAGGGGCCGTTCGAAATCATGTTGCCCGCGCGCGTCCATTTCGTGTTGTTCGGGTCATCTATTGCGCCGAATGCCTCCACGTTCGATTGAAGCACGGGGAACCACGAGTAGTGGATATGCATCGTCAGGAAGGCGGGGACGGGGTACTTGAGGGAGACTTCGAGGGTTGTGTCGTCGATAGCTTTCACGCCGACTTGGGAGAAGTCCGTGATCGTCCCCTTCGTATACTCCTCGGCGTTCTTGATGCACCAGAGCATGTAGGTGTACTCGCTGCCGAGCCGCGCCGACAGGTGACGCTTCCATCCATAGACGAAGTCTTTCGCGGTGACTTGCGTCCCGTTGGACCACTTCGCGGTGGGCTGCAGCTTGAAGGTGTAGACGAGTCCGTCCGGGCTGACGGTCCACGACTGGGCCACGCCCGGTTCCACGGCCAGGGTTTCCTGGTTCAACGTCGTGAGTCCTTCGAAGAGGGAGGTGAGAACCCGGTGCTCGTTGTGGCCGGTCACGCGGTACGGGTCGAGATTTTGCGGTTCGGCTCCCGCACCGACGTGCAGCATCGCGCCGCCGGGCGTGGCGTCTCCCCCACTCGAACAGCCAATCGTCCACGCCGATATGGCGAGCATCGCAATGCACAAGCTTGTTCGCAGTTTCATTGAATGAACCGGCCCTTTCCTGCGTCACCTCATTTGGCGCGGGGGCATTATACCCAGAGTAGGGCGCGTGCTAAAGGGTGTGCAAGGAGGTGGCTGGGGGAGGGTCCGGCAATAGGCCCTGCTACCAACCCGGCGGCTTGTTCAACGCAAGTTTCCCGACGACGATAGGATTTGGGAATTGGTTCTCTTGAAGATGCTTTTCCTTCATTCGCATGTAGTCGGGCACCTCAGCCTTTAACGATTCGCACGCACCGCCCGGCGGGAAGAGCATTTTCAATTGTTTGGTTGGATAGGTCTGCCTCACTGCCCTCAGTACGGGCAGCAGATCGCTGTCATTCGAAATGATGATCGCTTTGTCGTATTCATTCAGAACGGCATTCTTGAGTAGATACACCGCCATGTTGACATCCGTTTCTTTCTCTTCATACCCGCGCGAAGTCTTGCCGCATAGGGGGCAGTATTTCGCCTTGGCGCGAAAGGCTCCCAGTACGGTTGTCACTCCGTGGAGAGCCTGAGCGTTAATGAACAGATTGTGGCGCTTAGTCTTTGCAGCGTCGCCCGGATAGAATGCCGTAAAGTAGTAAATATCAGTCAGCACTTCATTCCGGGTGATAACGGATTCCCCCAGAGCGCGGAAACTGAGCCATCGGTAACCCCGAAGCTTGGGATCCCTCATAATGGAGTGGTAGAGGTTGAAGCCATCTATGAAAAGCTGCACGCGTGCCATACAAAAAAGTCCCAGCCCCCGGAGGGGCTGGGGCCGTAGCGACACGAGATCACTACGGGAGTCTTTCTATGAGTATACCACAATCCAAACGCCAATCAAAATGCCCGCGGGAGAACGGTCCGGGGCAATTGCACTATCGCCGCACCGATTGGACTCAGGGCCGGCGTCTCACACTCCACATCCGCCGGACTTGCGCGTGGGTGGCGTGGGACCAATAATGGCGCGGGGCAGACAGGAGCAACGCACGTGAACCACGCGAACCGGCGAAGCGAAAGGGGGGCGCATTCCATGGCTGCCTCATTCGTTTCACGATGACGTGGAAGCGCGTTGTGCGGAATACGCCGCCCTTTGCGCTCGTGCTGGCGCTTACGGTTGTGCTTGTCTCGCCGCTCGACGCCTTTCCGCTCAATGACGATTGGGTGTATGCGACGATGGTGCAATGGCACCTCGACGGCCACTTCGCGGTCCATCCTTATTCAAGCGCATTCGCACTCACGCAGACCGTGTGGGGTGCGCTGTGGTGCCTGGTGTTTGGCTATTCGTACGGTACGCTGCGCGTGTCCACGCTGGCGTTGGCGGCGCTGGCTGCGTGGGCGACGTCGCGCGCGGCACGCGAGGCCGGGGCGGGGCGTTGGGCGTCCCGGCTCGCGGGTATCGTCCTTGTGTGCAATCCGTTGTTTCTCAATCTTGCGTACACGTTTATGACCGACGTGCCGTTCATGGCCTGCCTTGCGGTGTCGGTGTTTTCTCATCTGCGCTTGGTGCGACTCGGCCACGCGAAGGACGCGATCGTTGCTTCGGTGTTCGCGTGCGCCGCATCTCTGGACCGCCAATTCGGGGTAGTTGTCCCTATCGTATTTGCGGCCGCACTTGCCGCGACGTGGCGCTGGAATCGCGTACGCATGGACGTGCGCACGGCGTTTTTGTACATCGCCCCGTGGCTGGCGGCGTTGCCGATAGGACTGTGGCTCACGCTGTCGCAGGAGATGGAATTCTATCCGCGCGAAGCGGTGATCTTTGCGCGCGCGCCAAGCGTGGCGCCGGCGCTTGGATTTGCCGTGGGTGTGGCGCTCACGCTTGGCCTGTTCCTTCTCCCGTTTGCGGTATGCAGCAGGCCCCGCTGGTCTCAGCGGCAGTGGTTTGCGTTCGCGGGGGTATCGGGGGTCTTGCTGGGGATGCTGCCGATGCTTGGGCCTCTCCCCCACTTTCCCAACCTCCTGCGCGACTTCGGC
>JBHEKO010000190.1:0-3648 GCA_041859475.1 Candidatus Hydrogenedentales bacterium | reverse complement strand
CGACGCCCGGCGACAAGAGTACGGCGGTGCCCGTCTTCACCGACAACGACGGTCACAACACGGGGCTGTATCTGGGCGCGGTGAGTCTTGGCTACGCGGCCACGGGCAATCCCAAGTTGCGAGAATACGCCGCCAACGCGTTTCGCGCGCTGGCGTTTCTTGGCGAGGTAACCGAAGGCGGAACGCACCCGGCCCCGAAGGGATTCATCGCGCGGGCGGTGATCCCAACCTCCGAGCCGGACCCAAACCCGCAGTTCGATCTCGCATACGATACGCGGCGAAAGGAGAGGGATTCTCTTTGGAAGATCATCCAGCCGCGGTGGCCTGTCGACGCGTCGGGCGAATGGTATTGGAAGAACGATTCGAGTTCAGACGAACTCGACGGCCATTTCTTCGGATTTGCGATCTACTTTGACCGAGTCTGCACAACCGAGGCCGAGAAGGACGGGGTGCGCAGGGCGGTCCGGCGCATCATCGAGCATATCCTCGCTCACGGCTATAACCTTGTCGATTACGATGGGCTGCCCACGCGCTGGGGCCACCTTTCCCCCGATGATCTCAACCGCAACGAGGCCTGGTGTTTCGAGCGCGGCCTGAATTCGTACAGCATGCTGACGTACCTTTCCATTGCGCACCACATCATCGGCGACCCGAAATACCGCGAGGCCTATCTTGATCTCGCGTTGAATCACGGGTATGGCATGAACGGAATGACTCAGCCTAAGGACATCGCGGGGCCCGGCACGTTCGGGCAGCCCGACGACAACATGGCCTTCATGAATTACTATCACCTGATTCGGTACGAAACCGATCCGAAGCTGCTCAGCATGTATTACCACGCGATTCATCGCCATTGGCAAATAGAGAAATACGAGCGCAACGCCTTCGAGAATTTCGTCTATGCCGCGTGCTGCCAAGGCAAAGTCCGCGTCGATCAATGGGGAGAGATAGACCTGTCTGCGCCGAAGTCGTCATTCGACGATGCGATCGACACGCTGAAGCGATATCCGCTCGACCTCATCGACTGGCCCATGTCGAATGCCCACCGGATTGACTTCGTGCCATTGCGGGAGCACCTCGGCCAAGTCGCCGGCACGGGCCACCGAGTCGATGGACAGGTTTTTCCTATCGACGAACGGCACGAGACGTATTGGGATTTGGACCCTTGGGTGATCGCCTATGCAGGCAACGGCACGCGCCTTCGCGAGGGCGTGCCGTTTTTGCTCGCATACTACATGGGCCGCGCCCACGGGTTTATCGGCGATTAACCGCGCAGGCTTGGCGAGGTCTTTCTAGAACTCCATGCCCGTTTCCCACGAGGGTTCGCTTGTGCCGTACCTGGATGGCGAAGACTTCTCTTCGGCGTCTTCCCTGTAGTGCACGCCGCAGGAACGGCGGTTGTGCCACGCCGCTTGCGTGACGATGCGGGCCGATTGGGCCATATTGCGCAGGCCGATGACCTCGTCGTTCAGTTGCGTAGCGCGGTAGAACCGGTCGATGACGTGGCAAAGGTGGTCCAAGTCGTGAAGGGCGCGCGCCAACCGGTGGGTGTTGCGCACGAGGCCGACGTATAGCCACATCGTGGCTTGAATGGTCCGCCGGTCGCGATGAATGAGCGCTGGGTCCGGTTCGCCGCGATCGCCGACATTCTCCCATTGTGGAATTCTATCTCTGGACACGAGACACAAGTCGTCGCGCGAGGCAATATCGCGTGCCGCCCTGTCGCCCCAGACCAAGCCTTCCAATAGGGACGTGCTCGCGAGGCGGTTCGCGCCGTGCACGCCTGTGCACGAGACTTCGCCCGCGGCGTAGAGGCAGTCGACGGTGGTGCGTCCCCATTCGTCCACGTGGACGCCGCCGCAGAAGTAGTGCGCCGCCGGGACAACCGGGATAGGCTCGACGGCAATGTCGATACCCGCCGCTCGGCACGTGGCGTAGATGGTCGGAAAGCGTTCGCGGATTCGATTTGCGTCCATGCTGCCCGCCAAGTCCAACAATACATGCGGATAGCCGTGCGAGATCATCTCGGTGTGAATGGCGCGCGCCACGATGTCGCGCGGGGCAAGGTCGCCCCACTCCGACGAGTAGCTGTCCATGAAGTGCCGGCCATCGGGCGTATAGAGACGGCCTCCCTCGCCGCGAACCGCCTCGGAGATGAGGAAGTTATTCGTGCCCGGCAACGCCAGCGTCGTGGGATGGAATTGAATGAACTCGGCGTTGATGACGCGTGCGCCGGCGCGAGAAGCCATCGCGAGTCCGTCACCCCGCGCGCCTTCCGGGTTCGTGGTGTGGCGGTAAATACGGCCCAATCCGCCGGTGGCGAGAATTGTGGCTTTGGCTAGCACGCGATGGACGGTGCTTTGCGCCGTGTCGAGAACATAGGCCCCGTAGCATTTCACGGGGGCGTATTGCGCCAGCGGGTCGCTATCGTGATGGGCGGACGTGAACAAATCCACGGCAGTGAGATCCGTGCGGAGCGTGACGTTGGGCATCCTCTTCAGTTCAGCGAGCAAGCCAGTGGCGATGGCGTAGCCGGTGGTGTCTCCCACATGCAGGATACGCCGCGTCGAGTGCCCTCCTTCGCGCGCGTACGCCAAGTTGCCGTTGCCTTCTTGTTCGAAATGGACAGCGGCTTCTTTGATGAGCACGCGCTGCAGTACTTCAGGCCCGTCTTCGACCAGTATGCGCACGGCCTTGGGCAGGCAAGTCTCGCCCCCGGCGGAACGGATGTCTTGTTCCAGGAGTTCCGGAGAGTCGTCCGGTCCGCGCCCTACGATACCGCCTTGGGCATAGCGGGTATTGGACTCCTCCAGATCGGAAGCGCGCGTAATGACCAGTATCTTGCGGTCCGGATCGCGAGCAAGACTCAGGGCGGCTACGGCGCCGGCAATGCCGCAGCCAATGACAAGTACATCCGTTTCGGTGGACAAGATGCGGTCCTCCAAGGGTATCCCGATCAACTCTTCTTTAGCCGCTACGAGGGCGTCTGAGACGTTCCGGATCCCAAGTCGTATGCCGAACTCCGGCTGGCGAGACCGTCGTTTGGGGTCGTTCAGTGTGCAGTCGAGATACAGCCGCGCCGTTTCGAAGCGGCTGAATTTGGAGGGTAACAGTAATGCGGGGAGCCTTCTAAGGTCAAGACGACGAATCCCCAGCCTTCGGGTAAAGGTATGTTCGTTGCTTTGTATCGAACGTGATCATCGGCGTGTCTGTGGGGAAGTAACTCTCCAGCATCTCCTTCATCGGCCCGGCGTACATCGCTACGCGGATGGTTCCCCAGGTCGCCTGGTCGCCCGTTGCGTAGTAGATGTACGTGTTGCCTTCAAACTCGAAGAGGTCTGCGTCGGTGTTGTTGATTCCCTCGCCGGCGACGGGATCGAGCATAGGCGCGCGCGTTGGGCTTACTTCCCAAGTAACGAGGTCCTTCGAGCGCGCGACCACGGTGACGTATTTCGTCTCGGGCAACTGATAGGCGTAGTGCTCGCCCAGACCGGGCAGATAGCAGTGCATTCCGTAGATCACATAGTAATAAGGCGCGAAGTAACGAATCGTCGGATTGGCGCACGGCGTCTTGCCTGCCACGTCGGCGAACTCCAGTCCTTCTATCCGTTCCCAGTGGGCGAGGTCCTTCGACCGCGCAAACCGGAA
>JBHEKO010000753.1:0-14219 GCA_041859475.1 Candidatus Hydrogenedentales bacterium | reverse complement strand
CAATGCGCGCTTGCGCGGCGCGAACGATCCGCACGCGTTCGGCGGGATGTTTCTTGTAGTACGTGACTTTGTCTTTCAACTCGCCCAGTGTATTGAACGCAACAACCTCGGTGTCCGGCTCGAAGAATTCGCTCAAGTCCTCTTGATTGTCGGTAACGAGAAACCCGCCGGCAGCGGGGCAATCGAACACACGCTGGTTGACGGCCGTGCGCATTTGCAGGCTCGTTGTATTCAGGTTGATGGCGGTTGAGCGGTAGAACTGGGCCAAATCCGTGAAGTAGCCGACGGGTCCGTAAGCCTTGTCCGCGATCCGTTTCCACAGCAAGTCGCCGTGGGCCTCCAGGCCAAGCGGAGACAGGGCGCGCACCAGCTCCACGCGCATGCGGCGCGTGGCTTCATAGACGAGACAGAGTTCGGCATTTCGGCGTGCGCTCTCGTCGGCGCGACTCAAGACGCCAAGGTTGAGGATTGACTCGACGCCCATCGCAAAGTCCTCGCGCGTCACTCGTCCTTCATCGAAAGCGCGCGCCACCTCGTCGCGAACTTCGGGCGCCAGGCGTAGTTTCTCCCAGGCCTCCTCTGCTTGGTCGATCATCGAAGTGCCGACAAAAGCAAGGTCCCGCGCCCATGCCGTGGGGGGATCGCCGCGAAACAACTCGGGGTCGGTGGCGTGCGGCATGAACAGAACCTGCTGAAACCCCAGGCGCTCGAAATGCGGGATGTAGGCCCTCTCCCACGTCGCGGCCACGTTGTACGGCGAGGAATGGATAACAGCATTAAACAGGATCATGCGCGGCGTGTCGGTGAACCAACTCACATAAGGTATCTTCGCATCTTCGAAAAAGCGCGCGAAAAGACCCATATCGTCCATACCCGCGTAATTCGAGGTCAGGATGAAATGCGGCTTGAATTCACCGACCGTAAGGAAGAGTTTCTGCACTTGTTCGCGCGTAAGTCCGCCGGTCATGACCGAGGGAACAGTGGCCGTCTGCCACCCAAGGCCGTGCGCGGCGCGTATCCAGCTTTGGTCGAAGAAATACTGCGTTTCGAGCACAAGCATGCGCGTGGGCCCGGCGAACTTCGGGTAGTCGAGAATGCGGCGCAGCCCTTCCGAGATGGTTAGGCGTCGCTCGGGCATGCTATCCAATTGAACTTCTCACCGTTCGATGCTTATGCGCTGCACACCCTGAAAACTCTCTTCGAGACTAAAGATGAGCGACTCGATATTCGCGCGCTTCTTGGAGACCAGATCGAGGGTCATGTCCACGCGTTCTCCCTTGCCTTGAACACGCAACCGCGATGCGGTGACCCGGTACCCTTGGCCTTTGACGTGCTGCTCGACTTGATTCACCAGATTCAGGCCCCCGGGCATGCGAATTTCCAGTGTGAACTCGGTCCGCGTAGGAATCGAGTCCGAAATGCGCGCGAGGACGGTGACCGTAATCAACGCGAACGCGGTTGCCAAACCCGCCAAGGCGTAGAACCCAACCCCGATGGCAATTCCCAGGACGGCGACAAACCAGAGCATCGCGGCGGTCGTAAGCCCCTTATGGACATTGCCGACGTTGATGATGGCTCCCGCACCCACAAAGCCGATGCCCGTTACGATTCCCGCGGCGATACGCCCACGGTCCAACCAGACCGGTGCACCTTGGCTGGCCCATTCTTCGGCAAGTTGGTCCGAAACGATCATGGCCACGGTGGAGGCGACACAAACAAGGATGTGCGTGCGAAGACCCGCGGCGCGCCCCTTGCTCTCTCGCTCCAGACCCAGCGCGCCGGCCAGCACAACGGCCAGTCCCAGCTTGCACAAGACATCTCCGAGCTCCGCATAGCTCACTGCTCACCTCGTTGGCGTCGTCGATGCGGCGCCCGTTCCTATCGAATGATGGTATCGAACTGAGGCTTCTGCTCGACGGCGGCGGGTTCGCCGATTTCCTTGCGGCGCTTCTCGATTTCGGCCGGACTCGCGCCCCGGCCCGCGGCTTCCGCCAAGTATCTCTTGGACGTTTCCAAATTCTTGTTGGCGAGAGCAAGATCGCACAGGCGCAACCAAGGGACCGCACTTCTGGGATAGGCTTTGCAGGCGTCTTCGAGAAGGCGCACCTCCATCTGAGATTGCTTGAGTTCGGAAGCGATAGAGGCAAGCTGCACGAGCGGCAAACTTACCCCGGCCCCGCTCTTGGCGGCGTATTCGAGGTAGACCCTCGCGGCGCTCCAGTGCGTATTGGCCGCGCATCGCCCAGCGAGTAACACCCACGCAGACGCTTCTCCTTCGGGCACGGCCGGCGCCGTTGACCACTCTTTGATGAAGCCATCCTGATCGTTGACCATGGCGCGGGCCACCCCCATCAAAAGCCACCCGTCCAAGTCATCGGGGTAACGGGCAAGGAACTGATCCAGAAGATAGGTGGCCTGCAAAATTTTGCCGCGAATCATATAGACCTGAATCTGCGTGCGGATCGTGTCTTGAGAAGTGGGTTCGCGCGAGATGAGTTCCTGGGCCTTGGATTCCACATCATGCAGCATCTTCAGGGAGGATTGCACTTGACGCAGTTGGCCTGCCGCCGGAGACTTGGCATCGTCGCCCACCACGGCGGCGAGTTCGCGTTGCGCCCCTTCAAGATCCCCGATGCTGGCAAGATTCGCCGCATACGCCGCGCGCATATCAGGAGGAAGCCCTCCAAGCTTTTCGGCACGGCGGAAGTAATCGATAGCGCGCAAACGGTCATTCATGTCGTTTTCGACGGTCGACCGCGTCTCGAGGAGCGATGCGACGTGCAAGGTGTATTGAAGGTTTGTCGGATCGAGCCGCAACGCCGAGAGCAACGGCTCGAGCGCATCGTCGAACTTTCCGAGCATTTGAAGCGTCGCTCCAAGCCGGTTCAGCGTCTCCGCGTGCTCGGGTTCAAGCTCAAGCGCTTGCCGGAGCGTCGCCTCGGCCGCGTTCAGGTATTGCTGGGCAGCCTCACGCTTCGCCGCGGCTGCTGGGGCCTCCTTGTTACGCGCCAGTTCGGTGGCGGCTCGCAACGCGCTCACGGCCTCGTTGTAGTTGATGGCGCCCAACTGGCGATAGGACAAAGGCGAGTCGGGGGCCTTCGTTTCGGCGTCTTCCCATACGGCGGTGACGCTTTGCCAAACCCGATTGCGTACGTAGGTGCCGGTCCCCGCCGCGATCAGGAGTACTGCGGCGGCAATTCCAGCCGCCGCACGCGCGGGCGGAATGGACAATACCAGACTCACCAGCCAAGGAATGACGATCAGTACGCCACAGAGAGCGAAATACATGCCGCGTTCGCTGAATGGATGCACAAACGACGTCTGCGCCGCACAAATCATCAGGGCGGCTGCGACCCAAATCAATCCAATCCCAGACGCCACGCGTCGTGCCAGCAGCACCAAACCGATGAATCCAAGGACGCCCAAGTACGAAGCGGCAAGGGTAATCCTGATGCGCCTCTCGTCGTTCGTCGCCGTGTCCAGCACGGGAGGAACATCGTGATCGACGGTGAGCGCAGTCGGGTTCACCGCCAGCTGCAGCCCCTCGACAACAACTGAGGCCCGCGCCGCGTTGCTGGTTGGAGCATCGTTGTCGGGAATTGCCGAAGATGGAAGGCGGCCCCAGAGGGTGACAATAACAAGGACCGCCATGACGCCCCAAATGAGTCCGTGCGCGGGCAACCGGCGGAACACGGCGCGTCCATGCAGAGAGAGATCGACCAACAGGATCACCAAGGGGACAAGCGCAGCTGCATACCCCGAGGCCCAAGCCAGCGCCAAGGCAATGGCGGCGATTCCAAGCGTACCGGCGGATATGCGGCCGGGATCGTCGACGGATCGCAAGAAAAGAAGAATGCTGGCCAGCGCAAAGAACGCAACGAGTAACCCTGCGCGCCCTACGACGTAGTTCACGCTTTCGGTGGCAGCGGGGTGCAGCACGAGAAACAAGCCCGCCAACATCGCGACAGGCTCGGGCGCCTTGCGACGCAGCAGGCGGCGACACAGCAAGTAAAGGAGCACGGCGTTGAGTATGTGAAGAGCAATGTTAACTGCCCTTTGGGCGGCGGGGCTGTTGGGCGCGACATACCAGATCTTCGCGTAGGACAAGACGGCCAGCGGCGAATCCGGTTGGGCTTGGACCGCTTGCGGAAAATGCGTTATGGAATGAAGCGGCTCGTTATCGACGAGCACTCGTTGGTCTTCGACGTTGAACGGGGAACGCAGCACGTTCGAGTACGCGATGACTCCAACGATGACGATTAGGAACGCGCTCATCCAGACTTGCGCCGATTCGATGCCCACGGTCCCTTTCAGGACCGGCTCGGAGAGGCGTTTGTCGAGTTCGGGTTCGCCGGTCAATTCTTCGTCCGCCGAGGGCGCGCGCATCTCGTCGGCTGGCGCTGGCGGCGGCTGCGCGGCAGGAAGCTCGGCTGCTGGCTGGTCAACGGAATCCTGGGGATTCTCAGTCATACGTGTGATTTCCAATTCGCAAGTGAATGACAACGGCTACAGAACACCGCGTCCAGTATAGAAAATCGGAAACCCCGGATGGAACTTATTCGCGACCGCTTGGAAGCGACCGCTTTCCCCGCCCCAGTCTGCGTACTGCACCGATGAAAAGCCCGGCGCCACCCAATACGCTCATCAGCCCGCCGATATGCAGGGCGCGTCTGCTGCGTTCATCCGTGACCCAGAAGGAGACGGCGCTGTCGGTGGCATAGCGAGAATGCGGAATGAACATCTTCCAACCATCCAGCGAGGTGGTCTGGCCGGAACGCAAAACCAGCGCCTGCCGTTGCCCGTCGCGGGTAACGTTCAATGCATAGTCGAACTCCGCGGGAACGACATCCACAAGAAAATCCAAACGTGCCTCGCCCAAGAAGTAGGCATTTCTTTCGCACACGGCAATGGTGCGCCCGGGGATACGCACGATCGCCTCGTACAAGGCGGAGTCTCCAGGAGCGGCATAGGCCGCGGCGTCCAGGACATTATCCAAGCGAATGGCAGGACCATCCGGCGCTGGGCGCCAGTCGAATCCCGCGTCGATACTGCCCGTAGCAACGGGTGCTCCCGATTCGAGGTAGAGAACTTCAGCGCGGCTCTGCGCCCAACCATACACGGCAAATATCCGCGAGTGATGCGCGGGATCTTCAAATCGAATGAGCGGGTCCGCTTCGTCCACCTGAACCTTACGGCGCTCGGTTTTGCCTCCGCGCACGATATCCACGGCAACACAAGGCGCGCCGCCGGGTTCCTCCTTCGTTACTGCCATAAGCGTAACCGACGTTCCATCGTTCAATTCGACTCCCGAACCTGGCAGCAACGAACCGATCCAGTTGACCTCACTCCCGTCGACCACGCCCCACCGCGCCTGGGGCAACGGCGACATGCCCGCGCGCAGGGAAGCCATGGCCTCTTCCCGCGAAGATCACCAGGCGAAGTAGACTGCCGTCCGAGCGTCGAGCGTTTGACAGGTATCGTCCGAAAGCACAAGCCCGGACTTCCATTCACCCGAAGGATTCACCCACGAAAACTGGACCATCGCCGGCCCGCCCGGCGCGGAGACAATGCCCGACCACGGACGGACCTCCAGTATCTCCCCCTCGTCTTTTCCAATTTGGACCTTCGTCCCCTGACGGGCTTCATGTTCCCGAACGTGGTTTCGGAACGTTACACGTAGGCGGCCGGTGACCTTAGCAGCCTCGAGTGTGGTTACCCCGTTCAGACCGATGGCAAATGGCAGTTCGGCCACGTCGTATCGAGCCGAGGACGAGAGTTGTCTGTTCCGAAAACTTGGGTCTAGAGCAAGGATGTCGTCCTTCGACATAGACAGGCCAATATGACCGGCAAGGCGGCGTGGATTGGTATCGGCGCCATTGCTCAAAGCGTAGCGTGCTTCTTGGCCGGCGCCAACTTGAAGAATGCCGTGGAACTGGCGAGGCCAAGCCCAATATGCGACGCCGAGTCCGGATACAAGAACAAACGCGCATGCGAGCAGCATGACCCGCATACGGACAGAACGCGCATGTGCGGGAAGAGAACTCATGAGACAATCCGGCCGGACTCTCGCCGCCCAATCACGAATGGCCGTGCTCATGTGCAATTGCCGTCGTCATTTGACCAGTGCCTCATCGCTGGATTCTGGCCTGCGCGTGAACAGTCGCGCGAAGAACTCTCCGAAATCAATCACCATGGTGTACAGCGTGGGCACGACAACGAGCGTCAGTAGGGTGGCAAAACTCAGGCCGTAGATCACGGCAATCGCCATCGAGCCCCACCACTGACTGGACTCGCCGCCGGAGGTCCACTTCCAGGTGAAGAAATCGAAACTCACGCCCGTGGCCATCGGAATCAGGCCAAGCACGGTCGTGATTGCGGTGAGCATGACGGGGCGGAAACGCGTCGTCCCCGCTTCGACCACGGCGTTATACAAGGGCACGCCGCGAGCGCGCAGCTCATTGATGAAGTCGAGGAGCACGATCGCGTTGTTGACGACCACGCCAGCGAGGCTGATGCAGCCAATGCCGGTCATAAGAATGCCAAACGGCATGTTGTGGATGTACAGTCCGAGAAATACGCCCGCCAGCGAAAGAACAACCGAGGACATGATAATGATGGGCTGCAAGATAGAGTTGAACTGCGCCACGAGGACGAGGGCTATCAGGAGGAGCGCGGCGATGAATGCGCGTCCCAAGAAGGCCTCCGTCTCTTCCGAGTCTTCGTTTTCGCCCGTATAGCTGATTGTGTAGCCCGCGGGAAGATTGAAACTCTCGAGTTTCTTTCTAACGTCGCCAAGCACCTCGGGGGAACTCTTATTGCCATCGACTTCGGCGGAGACCGTCACGGTGCGCTTGCGGTCGATGCGCTTGACACTTCCCAATCCCGCGCCCTGTTCGATTTGGGCGACGCTTGAGAAGGGCACTGCTTCGCCCCGGAGATTGATCAAGTTCATCGAACCGATGTTCGAAATATCCTCGCGGAACGATGCGGGGAACCGCACGACGACGTCGTATTCCTCGTCGCCCTCGCGGTAGTCGCCCGCCTTGCGGCCTTCTATCGCAGCCTGAACAGTCATTCCGATGAAGGCGGTGTTAAGGCCCGCGCCCCAAGCTTGCTGCCGGTCCACAATCACGCGGACTTCAGGCTTGCCCCGGTTGTAATCGTCGCGCAAGTCCACGAGTCCGGGTACGTCCTTGATCTCGCTTCGTATATCCTTCGCGAGCGAGGCCAGCGTCTCGAAATCGGAACCGCTGATTTCGATGTTGACCGGCGGCCCCGTGGGCGGGCCCATGTCCATTTGCTCGATGCGGACCGTCGCGCCGGTGATTCCTTCAAGCTGTCCGCGAACGTCCTCGATAATTTCGCTGGGCATGACTTTGCATTCCGCCAGCTTTGGGAAATCCATCGTAACGCGACTCAGATGTGTGGTGTTCGAGCGTCGTTGTCCGGTCAGGCTTGCCCCCTGTGAACCCACATTGGCGATCACGTGCTCTAGCTCGCCACGTTCGAAATACGGCATGAGAATCTGCTCGATCTGCCTGACATACTGGTCGGATGTGGCCAGATTCGTACCTTCCGGACCCTCAATGTCTATGTTCGCTTGGGGCGGCTCGACCGTGGGCGTGAATTCAAGTTTGGCCGTAGAGAAGAACTCGAAGGATATGGCGAGGAGCGCCGTTATCGCGATAGTCATGGTCACGACGCGGTATTCGAGAGAGAGACGCAAAAAGGCGCGGTATCCTTTCAGAAGCGGATGCCGCTTGATTTTGCCCTCGTGTTTGGCCGCTTCTCGCGTATACATCAGATTGCCGGCCAGCGCGGGGTTTACGATCATGCCGACGAACAAGGATCCTAGCAAAGCGACGATCACGGTAATGGGGAGATACACCATGAATTCACCCCAGATGCCAGGCCAGAAGAACATGGGGGAAAATGCGACAACCGTGGTGACGGTCGATCCGATGATTGGCCAGGCAACCTCCGCCGCGCCGAGCTTTGCGGCCTCGACTCGTGAATATCCCAACTGCATGTGCCGATGGATGTTCTCGACGATCACGATGCCGTTGTCCACCAGCATTCCCAAGGCAAGAGTAAGACTGAACAGGACGACCATGTTCATCGTGATGCCGGACATGTAGAGAACCGCGAACGTGATGAGCATCGAGATGGGTATCGCGAGAGCGACGAAGAACGAGTTCACGATACCCAGAAACATGAAGATGATTATCACAACAAGAATCAAACCACTCAGCATGCTGTTCTCGAGTTCGCGCACCATGTCGCGAACAAAATCGGACTCGTCCCACAACGTGGCTATTTCGATCCCGCCGGGCATCCGCGCCTTTTCGCGGTCGAGCAGCTCGCGCACGCTGTCGGCAACTTCGATGATGTTCTGCCCCGTGCGCTTGGATATGGCCAGCGTCACCGAGGGCTGCCCATCGACACGGGACTTGGAGTCGATATCCTTGAAACCATCGCGAACGGTCGCGATGTCGCGAAGGTAGACCACTCCTCCCGGTCCGGACTTGACGACCAGCCCAGTCAGCTCGTCGGGGGTCTTGAACTCGCCCGGTGTACGCATGAGGAACTTCGCTTCGCCCAGATCCATCGTGCCGCCGGGCGTATTCACATTCTCAAGCCGCGTGATCTCGACAAGGTCCGCCATCGAAATGCCGTATTGAGCCACCCGTTCCGGATCGACTTCGATCTGGATCTCGCGTTCCACTCCGCCGATGATCTGTGCATCGAGAACGCCGGGAACGGCCTCAATCAGGTCTTCGAGATCTTCTGCCACCTCATTGAGCACCGGCAAGCCGACATTGCCTTTCAACGAGACGAGCACAATGGGCAGTTCGCCAAGATTGATTTCGTTGATAAGGGGGTCGTCCGCGTCCTCGGGAATATCGGGCTTCGCCAAATCGACTTTGTCGCGAACTTTCTGGAGGGCATCGTCGATCGCCGTATCCGGTTCGAACTCAATGACAATACTCGATACACCCTCGACGCTGTTCGAGGTCATCTCCTTTACGTCGGACAGGCCCGTCAGTTTGCGCTCGATGGGCACCGTCACCAAGGACTCCATGTCCTCGGGGGAAACGCCTTCATACGTGGTCGACACGACGACGAACGGGACGATGATCTCGGGGTTCGATTCGCGCGGTATAACGGCGTAGGAAAACCCACCGAATATGACGATGATTATGAGCAGCACGTACACCGACGTGCTGCGGTCTACGGCGATATCGATGATTTTCACGGCAGAGTCTCTTGCACCTTGACCGGCTCGCCCGGGCGCACGTCATGCTGGCCAACAACGATGAGGCGGTCGCCGGGTTGTAGACCAGACGTAACCTGGACGCTGCTTCCCTTGACCACGCCCGTTTGGATCTCGCGCACGGACGCGTTTCCGTTCTCTTCGACAAACACGATTCGCTTGTCGTCGAGAAGGGCGCTCGAGAAGATTGGGATGACGATGCAGTCGGGATAAACGCCCCGGACCAGTTCAGTTCGGGCAATCATGCCGGGCTTGATTTGACCATCCGTGTTCTCGACCTCGATTTCCGTGAGGAAGGTGTGAGTCGAGAGGTCGGCGGTCGGAGCCATTTTCGATATGGCCCCATTGAAGTCCTTACCCGACATGGAATCGAGCAAGACCTTTACTCTGTCACCCACCTTGAAGTTGAGGACGTCGCGCTCCGGCACGCCAACCTTCACCTTCACCTTCTCCAACTGCACAAGCCGCACGAGCGGCTTTCCGACATCCGTGAATTCGTCCTTCTCCATAAACGTGCGGTCGACGGTCGCGTCGAACGGCGCTTTGACAATGCTCTTGTTGAGTTGAATCTGGAGCGAGCGAAGATTGGCCTCCGTTACGTCGCGATTGGCCACGGCACTATCCTTGCTCTGAACGGCCGTCACACCGCGTTCGACAAGCCGTTGCGCGCGCTCGAAGTCCTGCGACGCAAGCCGGAATTGCGCTTCCGCTTGGTCGTACGCGGCCCGAATGCTCTCCGTATCGATCTGGAAGAGGACTTGTCCAGCCTTGACGATGTCTCCATCGTCGACATTCTTGGCCTCGAGCTTGCCGCCAATTTCCGCGCTGAGCGTCACGTCCTTCCATGCCTCTACGGTTCCCGTAAGCTGGAGGGTGTCTTCCAACGTTAGATTCTTCAGCACCTCGACTTTGACGTTGGGTATCTTCACCGCGTGATTTTCCGTGGCGGCCTTGACCTGCTCGACTTCTTTGTCGACACCCGAGGCCATCCGTCCCCCGGCCGACTCAAGCATCGTGCCGACTCCAACGGCGATGGTCCGCCAGCCTATGGCCGACACGACAACCAAGAAGCCCGCGGCAACAACGAGAACGCAGACTATAAGTGTGATAATCGACTTCTTCATACCGTGTTGACCATGTCAGTGTGGCGCAGTGCAGAACCGGCTCTTGTCTGCGTAACTGCGTGCGCCATCTGTGTTGTCCCGCCCGTTATTGGTTGGCGGGTGCTGTCCTGGAATAGGCCCCCTCAAGGAAAATGTCCACCAGACTCTCGCCCAGCGCCTTGGAGAGCACCATGTGAGGCCGGTTGATCTTGGTCATAATATGCATGTCCATCATACCGCAAAAGGCCATGGCAAGAGTATTGGGGTCGCGGCCCGCGAATTCTCCGGACGCCACCCCTTCTTCCATAATCGTGACGATGCGCGTGAAACGCAACTCCCACAGGGCATCCTTATCCAATTTCGGAGCCTGCATGCGCGGCGCGAAGAACGTATGGAAGATCAGTCTCACGACCTGGGGCGAGCGTTCCGCATGCTCGAACGCATTCGATAACACACTCTTCAGGCGGTCGCGAAACCCGACAATCCCCACGAGTTCGCGGTCCATATCCGCGACCAGCTCGGTGAACCACGTTTCGACCAGGCGGCGAAACAGTTGCTCCCTGTTCTCGAAATAATAGTAGAGAACAGGCCTAGTCACGCCAGCGCGCTCTATGATCTCGCGAATGCTCGTGCCCGCATATCCCTTCTCGGAAAAAAGGCCCAAGGCGCTCGCTAAAAGACGCCTTTCGGCCTCGTTCGCGGTGCTCACCTCGTCAGGAACACGGTCAACGCGTGTAGTCATCGGCTCTCCGTTGGACCGAACGGTCGATAAAGAAATCTATCCCAGCCAAGATTCCTCTGGAAGAGCAACTCCAATCTCGCGCTTTCGCGGAGATTGCAGCGCTTTCAGCAATCACGCCGTTGCCCATCGCAGGACAGCACGCGCACGTCTGTGTCTTCCAGGTACGTCTTGATACGCCATCTACCTTGCCCGCGGAGACATCCTAGCCCGCGTTGTCCGGAGAATGATAGCAGGAATCGGCCAGGTTTCGCACTCTTCCGTCAACCGCCCTATGCACGCCCGACTCTCCGGCCTAGGCTTCTGCATTGGCATTTGGCGTCTTTGCGGTGCGTTACTCTTCAAAGGCTTCCATCAAAGCTAGAAAGGGGCGAGAAGAAGTCTACGATAGATGCTCAATACCTGCAAATCCCAACAAGCCGTCTCCTCAACGGCTACCGATTGCCCGACAAAGAAAAAGAATCGGCGGCACGCCGTCACAACGCGCCGCCAATTCATTGTCAATCAATCTGGTACGAAAGCTATTTTCCCAACGCCTTCTTGATCTTGTCGGCGGCGAGCGTAGCTTCCGCCTTGAGGGCCTCGTCGGCCAGCATCGGCTCGATAAGCTTCAGCGCTTTCTCATCCTGCACTTCACCCAAACCGGAAAGGAGTTGCTTCTTCTCGTCGGGCGAAGCCAACTTGAATGCCTCTTCGTACAGCGCCAAGGTGCTGTCGACCGTCCTGTCGCTGGGAACGCGCAGGAGCCGTGCGAAACCTCTCAGGGCCAGGGCGCGTTTCGTGTCGTCTTTCGTGTCTGCCACGATCCCCTTGAGATCGTCAAGCACTTCAGGCGTCGGCCAGTCCGCGAGCGCGCGTAACGCGGCCTCGGCCACGACGTCGTCCTTTGCTTTGTAGGCCGCGCGAACGGCGTCGAGCACGCTCGGATCGCCGACACGCCCCATGTCCCGAAGCAGGGCCGCACGAGCGGGCGACGCATCCTTGCCGTCGCCCAAGGCGTCATAGGCAGCAAGAATTCCGGCGGACGGCTTCTGGTCCATGGCGATCTTCTGCGCCACTGCGACCAGCGCGTTTTCGGCCTGCTGTTGGGCGCTGTTGCCCGTCATCTTGACGACAAGTTGGGCAAGTTCGGGGACGGCCGAGCCATCGGACAAGACGCCGAGCGCGTCGAACGAAGCGGCGCGCACGGAGTCATCGCCGTCCTGAGCCATCTTCAGGATCAAGGGACGCGCCGCCGCGGAATCGCGCGCGGCAAGGCTGCGCACCAGCTCGACACGCGTCTTGGGATCGCCAGCTTCGACGGCCTGCATCATGGCGGCGTCGATGCCCTCCCCTCGGAGGGTATCCAGGCTCTCGCGGGCCGACTTCGCCAAGTCGCCTTCGGCAGTCTTAGCCGTTTCGACAAGCAACGCGATGGAAGTGGGATCGCCGACGGCGGCCAAGGCCTGCACGGCGGCGGCTTTCACTTCGGGATCTTCGCTGGCGGCCACGGCCGTAACGGCAGGCAATGCGGCGTGGTCCGCGCGGTCTTTCAGAATGCTCAAGAGAACGACCTGCACTTCCGGCGTAGCTCCGGCAAGGGCGTCGGCGCACGCCGTCGTGACTGGCGCTCCTTCAAGCTTGCGAAGGGCAATGGCCCCAAGACCGCGAAAACCAAGATCCTCCTCCTTGAGCAGGGCAAGGGACTTTGCCAACGCCTGCTCCGGCTGAAGCGCGAGCAAGGATTTCGTGGCGGCTATCCGGACCGGTTTTGGATTCGCTTCGGCGGTGAGCTTCTCGCACACGGCGATTGCTTCGGCGTTCTTGCCGTCTGCAATCAGCTTTTGGGCGCACAGGAACAACCCATTCGCTATCGAAGCATTTGCATCTCCGGCGGACAGCGCTTCAAGCGCCTTGTCGTTGCCGATACGTCCAAGGGCGGCGGCTGCGGCATCCGCAATCACTTTGTCATCGGACTTCAACAACTTGGCAATCGGCTGCACGAATTCGGCGGCACCGCGTACGCCCAACGAGTTGATGATTCCGGCCTGCGTCTTGCCGCTTGTCTTGGAGAGCGCGGCGAGGAAGGCATCGTCCGCGGCTTTGCCGGGCTTCGGCTCAAGTGCGAACCGGGCCATGTCGGAATACTTCTCCGCGGCCAGCATGTCTCCAAGCACGGGTACGCTGGCATCGGACCCGAAGTACCGAAGTTGGCGGCACACGAAGTCTTTGCAGTCGTCCGTCGTGCTGGCGTCTTGCAGAAGCGCGATCATCCCTTTCTCGACGGCGGCGCGCTGTTCGGGCTTGGTGAGGGAATCGCGCACAAGGTCTTCCACTTTGCTCAAAGGTTCGCGATCCTGGCCGAATGCGTACGCGCCGATGGCCTTGATCGCGCCGTCGATAGCGGCGTCTTGTGCGAGCGCGGCAGGTGTCGCGCACGTCAGGGCCAGCAGGCCCACAAATAGCAGTAGGGTTCTATGGTTCCACATGCGACCGTTCATGGTTCACATCCTTCTTCGTTACAGACTTAGACAACCCGCCACGGAGCGCGTAGCGAGGGCATGATTTTGCGGTTTGCTTCCTCGTCGCCAATGAACTGTTCGTTGTCGGGGTCCCAACGCAGTTTGCGACCCAGTTTCATCGCGATGTTGGCGAGATGACACATCGACCCCGTTCGATGACCAACCTCCGGGGGCGCAAAGGTGGACCCTCTCAACTTCACGTTGTTGAGGAAATCCCGATGGTGTCCGGGGCTGCGGCCCAGGTGTTCTTCATTCGGTCCGATAATCTCCTTGAGCAGTGCAGGCGAACTGGCGCTGAGGTTGCCGCCGTGGATGAAGATGAAGATCCATCCGTCCGTGCCTTCGAACTTGATGCCGCGCGTGCCCGAGCTCTCGCAGATCATCTTGACGCCGTTGGCGTACTCGAACTCGAAGTGGTAGTCCATGGCCGTGTTGAAGAAGCCGTCCCGTGGGAAATCGCCCGTTCCCTCGACCGAAATCGGGCCCGTGTGGTCCGTCTTGTTGCCGAGTTGGCCAAGGTCGATGATGTGCGCTCCGCGATCCGTCACTTCGCCGCCGGAGTAGTCAAGGTTGTATCGGAACCAGAAGTGGCAACGCTTCTC